>JAIRYB010000061.1 GCA_031267955.1 Spirochaetaceae bacterium
GATTCTACGGCTGGAACGACATTCCCCACGCGCGCAAACAGCCGGTTTTTTCGCAGCCGGGCCCTTCAAGCCCCGCAATCCCTACAGGGCTCGAAATAATAGCGGAATACGGCAGGACCGTCACCGCCGGGGCGGACGCCAGCGTCCCCCTGGGCGAATTCCTGCTAAGGGCGGAAGCGGCGTGGACCGGCGGCGGGCGCTATGACCGACCGCCCATGGAGAGCGCGGCAATCCTATCCGCCGGGCAAACCGACGAACCCGTGGAAAGGCACAGGCTCCAGGGCCTCGCGGGCATAGACTGGAACCCCGCGGGCTGGACCCTTTCTGTCCAGTACTACGAAGATATCCTCCCCGGCGCGTACAACGGCGGGACAGCCAGGCCCTGGAGGAAAAACGGCGTGACCGCGCGGGCCGCCCGGGGTTTTTTCCGGGAAACCCTGAATATTTCGGCGTGGTGCTATCTGGACCTGGCCGATTTCGATACCGCGTCAAGCGTTTCCGCCTCCTATGCCTTAACCGATTCCCTGGGCCTTGCCCTGGGGGGCGATTTCTTTACCGGCGGCATTGAAGGCAGGAGCGCCTACGCGGCCTACAAAGACCTAAGCTGTGTGTGGATCAGGGGGATATTCCGGTTCTAAGCGGGCCAATACGCCGCGCGGACAAAGATCCCGCGTTACTTTTTCCCTATAACGTCAAAACCGCAGTAGGGGGCCAGGGCTTTGGGCAGTTTTACCGTCCCGTCCGCCTGCTGGAAATTTTCCAGCACGGCGATAATGGCCCTGGAAACGGCGATGGCGGTCCCGTTCAGCATGTGCACAAATTTATTTTTGCCGTCGTCGTCCTTATAGCGGATATTAAGGCGGCGGGCCTGGTAGTCGGTGCAGTTGGATGTAGAGGTAACCTCGCCCCACTCGCCGCCGCCGCGCGACGGAGGGGTCGCCCTTCCCGGCATCCATGCCTCAAGGTCCCACTTGCGGTAAGCCGGCGCGCCCAGATCGCCGGTACAGGTATCAACCACCCGGAAGGGAATTTCCAGCCCCGTGAAAATCTCCTCCTCGACAGCGCGCAGCTCCTCGTGGAAACGGCCGGAATCCTCCGGCAGGCAGTAGACGAACATCTCCACCTTGGTAAACTGGTGTACCCGGTAAAGGCCCCTGGAGAACTGCCCCGCGGCCCCGGCCTCCCGGCGGAAACAGTGGGAAAGCCCGGCCATGCGCAGCGGCAGCCTGTCCTTGGCGAATACCGTGTCGGAATAATAGCCCCCCAGGGTAATCTCGGCGGTCCCCACCAGGCAGGTCCCTTCGCCTTCCAGAGCGTAGACGTTGGATTCCTCCCCCCGGGGGTTAAAGCCTATACCTTCAAGTATCTCCTCCCTGGCGATATCGGGGGTAATAAAGGGCGTAAACCCCCTCTTTTGCAGAATATCCAGAGCGTAGCGGGTAAGGGCCAGTTCCAGAAACACCCCCTCGTTCTTGAGGTAGTAGAATTTCGTCCCCGAAACCTTGGTCCCCGAATCAAAGTCGATAATATCCAAATCCTGCCCCAGCTTTACGTGGTCGGCCGGCACAAAATCAAAACAGCGCGGCTCTCCGGCCCGCTTTACTTCCAGGTTGTCCTTGTCCTCTTTCCCCCTGGGCGCGTCAGGGTGGGCCATGTTCGGGATACGCCTCCCCTCGGCGTCCAGCTCCTTTTCCACCCCGGCAAGTTCCGCTTCGGACGCGGCGATTTCCTCTTTCAGCTTCTTCCCCTCGGCAACAAGCGCGTCCCGTTTGTCCGGCGCCGGCTTCCCCTTCATAGCCTCCGCGTTGGCGTTGCGGCGCTGCCTCAGATCCTGGAGCGCGGCGGCAAGGGAAGCCCTCCGGCTGAACAGGGCGACAACCGCATCGGCGTTGGCTTTCATGTACCTGTCGGCGATATTCCGCCTTACCGCCTCAAGATTTTCCGCGATAAAATGATAGTCCAGCATAATAGGCCAGTTTAATCCGACGCAAAAATTAAGGCAAGGGGACTACCCCGCCCTCGGCGGCCTCTCCGCCGAGGCGCGGGAAAAGTTCAAAGCGCTGCGGCCCCTCACGGTGGGCCAAGCGGCGCGTATCCCCGGAGTACGCTAGCAGCCTGTTGCACTTGTGGATTTTTTGCATATTCATGCAAAAATCACGATTATCTGGCATCCTTACGCAGTTTGTGCTAGGGTTTCCCCTATTTTTCGTTCAATGCCCTCTCGCCAATAGATTCCAGGGTCTTAAGGGCCGCTTCAAATTCGATCATTAACGCTTGATTGGAAACGGTTTCTACTATTCCCCTGGTTGTTTCATCCAGGGCTTTTCCTCTAAGTCCATCGAGAAGCTGGTCCGCGGTTTCAATATCCCCTCCTTCCAGGGCCTTCTTAAGCGCGCGAAACTGAGGTTCCAGTTCATCAGGGGACGAAACAGCTCCGGCGGAACTTGCCATTTCTCTGCCCCTTGCCTCAAGAGCCGTCCGTATACTCTCCACCGTCTTTTTGAGATATTTGTAAAAATCCGGCAGCCCTTCCCGGATTGCCGCCGTGTCCCCGGTCTTTCCCGCTGCTTCCAGGACCGCGGCTTCCGCCGAAAGTCCGGCCGCGCCGATGACGGCGGCGGCGCCTTTCAACGCGTGTGTCTGGGCGGTAAAAGCGGCAAGCCCCTCTTCTCCGGGGACATCTTCCAGCAGCGGAAGCCGGGCGCATCCCCGCCTCCTGCGGGAACCGGGCTATCCGGGGCTCCGCGATACCCGCTCCGGCTTCCTCGGGCCCGCCCCCCGGCCGGCCCTGCGGTGGCGCGCTCCGCGCCCCCTCCTATCCCTTGCGCAGCCGCCTGTCCCTGCCGCCCCGGATATGATACAATACGCGTAAATCGGCCCGGATGCCGGGCGGCAGAAGAACATTCCGTGCAGGCAAAAAAACGGCTTTCAGACGACACCATAAAATACCTCCGCAGGGAAATCGCCGAAGCCGGCGGCAACGAGGTATTCGCCCTGGGCTGGCTTGACGAGTCCGGACTCGTAGCCCGCGCCGAAGTTCTGGCCCGGGGCAACGAAGGCGCGGTGCTTGCCCGGCGCGAAGACCCCTTTAGCGGGCAGGATGGCGCGGACGCGCTTATCCACAACCACCCGTCCGGCTTCCTTGTCCCCAGCGATAACGATCTGGCAATAGCCGCCCGCGCCGCGGAGGATGGGACCGGCTCTTTTATCGTGGACAATTCCCTTTCGGAAATCTACGTGGTGGCGGAGCCTGTCCGCCGCAAGCCGGTAAAAAAACTCGACGAGGACGAAATTTGCGCCGCGCTGGAGGAAGGGGGCGCTGTCGCCGGGCGGCTGCCTTCTTTCGAGCTGAGGCAGTCCCAGCTCGGCCTGATGCGCCTGATTATCCGGGGCTTTAACAGGGACGCCCTGGTAGCCGCCGAAGCCGGAACCGGGGTGGGAAAGTCATTTGCCTACCTGCTCCCGGCCATGCGCTATGCCCTGGATAACGACGAGCGGATCGTGATCTCCACCGCCACGATCAACCTGCAGCAGCAGCTCTACGAAAAAGACATACCCCTTGTATCGTCGGCCCTGGGGGAGAAGATCAGAGTCGTGCTGGTAAAGGGCAGGGGGAACTACCTTTGCAGGAGGCGGCTCGACGACGCTTGCGCGAACCTTGAGCCGGGCCTTTTCAGCGACGAAGAGGCCGATACGGTCAGGGCCATCGCTGCCTGGGCCGAAACCGCCGGTTCCGGGAGCCGCTCCGACCTTTCGTTCGTCCCCCCCGAGGCGGTCTGGTCCCGCGTCTGCTCCGAAGCCGATCTCTGCATGGGCATGCGCTGCCCGGAGCGGGAACGCTGCTTTGTCCTGGCGCTCAGGAAAAAATGCGCCGATGCCCGTATCATCGTGGTCAACCACCATCTGCTTTTCGCGGACCTGGCTGCCCGTTACGAGGGCGCCGGTTATGACAACACCGTGGTCCTTCCCCCGTACCGGCGGGTCGTGATTGACGAGGCCCATACCATCGAAAATTCCGCCACATCTTTCTTTTCGCAGGAATTCAGCCGCCTCGGCCTTTACCGGCAGATGGGGCGGCTCTACCGCAGGCACGGGACCCAGCGTTCGGGGCTGATCCTCCGGCTTGTAAAATTGCTTCCGGCCTCGGCCTTTTCCCCCGACATAAGCCCCGGATCCCTGCCGCCCGACGCCGTGCTCAAAGGTATTGACGAGTCTGTCTCGAAGCTCCGCAGCGCCGTGGATAAGCTCGACGGCGAGGCGCTGGTGTTCTGCGGGGAGGAAGGCGTTTTCCGGCTTAGCGCTGAAAAAGAGGGCGCCATCGCCCCGGCGCTGATCCCCCGGCTGCGGGATCTGCGCCGCCTCATCAGTTCCCTGGCGGGGCAGGCCGCCGGGCTGCTGGAAAATGTTCCCGAAGACGCCGCGGACAATGCCGCGGTCTGGGAGGTAAAGGCCGTTGTCCGCCGTCTGGAAAATATCGCCGCGGTCTGCACCGCTTTTATAGAATACCGGGAACGGCCCGGCGAGGTGATGTGGCTGGAACGGCACGCCGCTTCAAAGGCGTCGGGCAGCGGCGACTGGGTCGTATTTACCGCCACACCCCTGGATGTGGCCCCTTCCCTCAAAGGCGCGCTTTTCGATCCGAACAAGACCGTAATCTGCGTCTCGGCCACCCTTGCCGTGGAAAGCCGGGGCGGTTTTTTTGCCGCGTCCGGAGACGGCGGCCCGGACGCCGCCTTTGCTTACTGGGCCTCCCGATCCGGCGCGGGCCTTGTAAAGGGCCGGGAACTGCTCTCCGGCCGCTTTCCCTCGCCCTTCCCCTACGCCTCATCGGTGCTGCTCGCCATACCCACCGACGCCCCGCTTCCGGCGGAACCGGCTTTCCGCCCTTTTGTGGACCGGGCGGCGGCCTCCCTCGCGGAAAATTCAGGCGGTTCGGCGCTGGTCCTTTTCACTTCCTACGACGCGCTGAAAAGCGCCTGGGCCGCCGCCAGGCCGCTTCTGGAGGAAGCCGGCATCCGCTGCCTTAAACAGGGCGACGACGACCGCGGCCGGCTCCTCAAAACCTTCCTCGGCGACAAGACATCGGTGCTTTTTGCCACGGATTCCTTTTGGGAGGGTGTGGACGCCCCGGGGGACACCCTCCGCCTTGTAGTGCTCTGCCGGCTCCCCTTCAAAAGCCCCAGCGACCCTGTTTTCGAAGCCCGCGCCGAAGCCCTGGAAAAGCGGGGCGGCAACGCGTTCATGGACCTTTCCCTCCCGGAGGCGGTGATCAAATTCAAGCAGGGCTTCGGCCGCCTTATGCGGCGATCCAGCGATCGCGGCGTGGTGGCCGTCCTGGACGGCCGCGTGCTCCGCAAGCGCTACGGCGAGTACTTCCTCCGATCCATCCCGCAAACCCGCAGGAGCTTTGCCTCTTTCGACGCGGTCCTGCGCGATACCGAGAATTTCCTCTTCCCCGGCTAATCTACAGGCCGAGGCTGTTCCCCGGCGCCGGCTTCGCTGTCGAACACTGTTTTGCCCAGTTCCGAAGCCCCGGCGTCAATGCCGCCGCGGTATCTGGCAAGGGCCCGCTTTTCCCGGTCCAGGTCCGCAAAGCTGTAAACCGTGCCGCCGGCCGCGTCCAGGGCGGCGTCGGGAATGGAATACGCGCCGAATTCCTTGATCACCTGGTCCCGCGCGGCTTCCAGGTCCGAGGGCCTGCATTCCGCGGCTTTCGGCTCCATATCGCCGGGGTTCACCTTGAAAGGATCGCGCCAGATCCGGCCGTAGCCTTCCTTGCGGAAATTTTCCAGCTTGATCCGCTCGTTTTCTTTTTTTACGCCGAAGAACCGGAGCGCCGGGATGGCCCAGAAGATCAGGGAGAAGATAATGGGCACCCAGCCCATGCCTATGGTGATAACGGGCAGGGGATTGCTGAAAACCTGGGATAAAAGCAGATAAGAAACGCCGTAGAACCAGGAACTGGCCTGGAAATGTTCCGGCGTCAGAATATGGCCGCTTTGCAGGGCGTTGAACAGGAAATAGCCCCCAAAGGCGAGATTCACCCCGTTAATCACGGCGAACCAGCCGTTCAGCTTCTTGGCGTTCGAGGAAAAACCCTTAAGCCGCTTAATAGGCCCGGACAGATCCCCGAAGCCGCGGTCCCGCCTGTCCGCGCGGAGCAGGAGATCGTCGAAACGGTAGACAACCGTGCCGTCTTCCGTCGCCTCCGGGCTTCCGCCGAATTCCGCGCAGTAGGCCGTGATCCGCCCCTCAGCCTCGCCGGGGGTAAGCCCGGTGATCATCGCCAGCTCCGGCGTCGTGATCACCCCCCGGTTTTCCTGGATATAGGCGATAACCGCCCTTTTTTCCTGCTCGTCCCAGCGGGCATTGGGGTCGTCGTCGCCGAATACAAATGAAAAAATCGCCTTGTAAAGGGGCCGCCCCTTGGGCTTTGCCGGGACGCCGCGGTAGGATCGGGAATAGCGCCGGTCCGTGTTCAGCAATTCCGAATAAAACCAGATACGGATAATCGTGTTAAAGAGGCTCGACGCCAGGAGAAGGCCGCCGTCCCCCTTGGAAGATCGGCTGTTTGAATTGGACTGGAAGCTCGCGGCCACGGACAAAGCCAGGGCCGCCACAGCCAGGAGCATGAAAAACAAAAAATAGCCCACCAGCATCGCCATAATCCAGACCTTGAAAGCCCAGGCGCCGCCGATCCTCAGGCCCTTCGCAAAGCCCGCCGCGGCCCTCCGCAGCCCGGCCCTGAAACCCCGGTATTTGCTGGTAAAGCCCCGGGGGAAAGAATAGCGGATCTCCCCGGATTCAGTAACTTCCAGCCGGCCCGAATATTCGTCCGCGGCGGCCGGGACCAGGTCCCGGACCGTCTCCAGGGGCAGGGCGGTCCGTGCCACAATATCCGCCACGGTTGCCCCCTTCGATTGCCTGCGTAACGCGCCGACAACTTTTTCGTAGGCCGCCCTGTCACGCGCCTGTAATCCCATCGCCCTTGTCCTCCGCCAACCCGAAAAATTCCCTCGCCGGCTCGCGTTCCAGCAGCGAAGATAGGGTTTTGCTTTTAAAATAATTATTGACAATCTGGGTTACATCTGTCCATACCGAATGGGCCAGGCAGCTGCCGATATGCTCGCAGTTCTTTATTTGCTTGTCGCACGCAATCAGATTCAGGTCTTCGCCCGCCGCGTCCAGAATTTCCTTGACGGTCAGGTTTTCCAGCGGCCTGGCAAAACAGAACCCGCCGCCCGGGCCGCGCACGGACGCGACAATCCCCGCCTTGCGGAGCTTGAAGAAAATTTGTTCCAGAAAAACCGAGGAAATTTCCTCTTTTTCCGACAAGCTGTTAATAGAAACAGGGGCCCCGTTTTTCCCCAGTATTGCCAAAGCCAGGCTAGCCCTCAGCGCGTAACGGCCGCGTGTTGTAATTCTCATGAAAAATCCCCTTGCAAGCGTCTGCGAACCAACTGTCAGACGTAACAGCCAATAATAGCGATCATATCGTAAGCAGCCGTTCAGTCCGCCGCTTGCCAATAAATGCCGCCGGAAGTTCCAGGCCCGGCCGGACGGTTGCGATTGTAAATTATAAAAATAGTAATATATCGGGATAAATAATACAATAGATTCCCGGAAAAATAGCAGCATTTTCATATTCCGCACCGGATTCGGGCGCATCCGGCGCTCCGCGCCGGACCGGGCTTTACGCTTGTATCTTTTTTGCCCCCGGCAAAAAAGGATACCGCTCCAATCCCTTGCGCTGCACTAAAAACGGCATCCATGCCGTTTTTAGTGCTTTGAGTTTTGCTTCGCAAAACTCATGGATCAATCGCAGCCGGCATCCTGCCGGCCCGGCTGCGCCGGAAACCGGTGTCCCTGCCGCTTTTAGTGCTTTGAGTTTTGCTTCGCAAAACTCATGGATCAATCGCAGCCGGCGTCCTGCCGGCCCGGCTGCGCCGGAAACCGGCGTCCCTGCCGCCGCCAGCCGGACAAGCGCCTGGAACCGGACCCAGCGCCGGCAGAGCGACCGGCATTGTCCTAAAAATACGCCCGGGCCTTCTCCCCGAACATTGCTCATTGCCCTGGGGTCTTCCCCTTCACTTTTTTTCGATTGAAAGGTAGGATAAAAGGGCCGTTATGCAGGATTATTACAGCCTTTTGGGAATAAACCATAACGCCTCTCAAGCGGATATCAAGAAAGCTTTCCGCGAAAAGGCCAAGCGGCTTCACCCGGATATCGCCGGGTCCGGCGCCGCCGACGCCATGAGGAAGCTCCTCAGCGCCTACGAAGTCCTCTCGAATGAGGGGCGGCGGGGTGAATACGACCGGGCCTACAACCGCTTTGTCAGGGGGGAGAGTTTCGACTACCGGCGTTATCTTGCGGAAGATCCGGACGATCCGGGGCGGCAGGCAAAGCTTGTTTTTTTCGATTTGCTCCATCTGGAAGAGGATTCGGCCCTTTCCATCTGGCGCAGGCACGGGGGCCTTGGCTTTGCCATGGAGAAGTACCTGGACCGGGAGGACTGGCTGGACTGTTCTTTTATCCTCTCCGAAGAGCTGTCGAAACGGGGGGATTACTACGAGGCCTTTATCCTGCTTACGGATATTATCAGGGAGGAAAGGAGGAAGCCCTATTTCCGGCATTATACCGAGGAAATCGAAAATACCCTCAAGGAATTGGCGCGGCTCCGCCTGAAAGCCGCCGTGGACAGCGAGACTTTTATCGACTGTATGGAAATACTTTTGGAACTGGGCTTCCCCCCCAGGGACGAGGCGCGGTGGATGCGTTCCATGTCGGAAGCCCTGATCCGCCTGGGGGAGATAAAGGACGCCGAGGCGGTTTTCCGGGAAGCCCTGAGGAGGGACCCGGCCCTGCCCAATGTAACGCAGCTCAGGCGCAAACTGAATGTGGGGTAGCCGTTTATGATCCGCCTAAAGAACGAAAAACAGATCGCCGGGATAAGGGAATCCTGCCAGGCTCTCCGCGCCATGTTTGACGAAATGGTGCCGCTGGTCAAACCCGGCGTGGAAACCGCCGAGATTGACAGGTGGGTCCGGAACTGGATAGCCAGGGCCGGGGGGAAGCCGGCGTTTTTTGGATACGGGCCCAGGGAGAGCCCTTTCCCGGGCGCTATCTGCATCTCCATTAACGACGAAGTGATCCACGGCATTCCCTCGAAACGGAGGATCGCCGGCGGGGATCTGGTTTCCCTGGACTGCGGCATCGATCTGGGGGGCTTTATCAGCGACAAATCGGTGACTGTGGAGGTGGGGGAGGTAAGCGCGGACGCCCATGCCCTGAACCAGACAGCCAGGGAATGCCTTTACCGGGGCATAGGCGCCGCCAAATGCGGCGACCGGCTTTTGCAGATCGCCCGGGCGGTACATGCCCACGCCGTTTCCCGCGGCTACGGGGTGGTAAAGCAGTTCTGCGGCCACGGGGTAGGGCTCGCGGTCCACGAAGACCCCCAGGTACCCAACCACCCCCACGGCCCCAATCCCCGGATGGCCGGGGGCATGGTCATCGCCATTGAGCCCATGATCAACATGGGTACGGGAGATGTCGAGATCCTTGATGACAACTGGACGGTAGTCACCGCGGACGGCAGGCTTTCCAGCCATTGGGAACATACTATCGCCATTTTTCCCGATCATACGGAAATTCTTACGGAATGAATCTTCCCTGTAACCAAATTTTATGCTAATAGGTTATTTATATGAAAGCACTACCGGCAGGTTTACGATCCGCCGCCCGCAGTGCCTGTTTTTCCGTTAAAATCAGAGTAGGAGCAAAAACGATGAATTTTACCGAAAAATTGTCTTCCAAAAATTTTTTTATCTTCAATCTGGTACTTATCGGCGTTATCATAGGGTTCTCCGTGGCCTTTCTGTCCTTTTCCTGTTCTTCCCCCCAGGCGAAAAAAATCGCCCAGGCCGAGGAAAACCAGGTGGCCATCCCGGGTTCCGCGCTGTACATTGCCGAAAGCCTTCAGACCGCGTTCCGGGCCGTGGCAGACAAGGTGCTGCCTTCTGTCGTGGAAATAAAAACCGTCTCCGTGCAGCGGAGGCAGGCGCCCAGCTTTAACGGGATTCCCTGGGAATTCTTCTTCGGCCCCCAGGAAAACTCCCCCAACCGCAGGGAAGAACGCGAGTACCGGACCCAGGGCCTGGGGTCCGGGATCATAGTCCGCCAGGCCGGCGGCCAGTACTACGTGATGACCAACCACCATGTGGTGAACGAAACTACCGAAATTATCGTGGTTACCCACGACGGCAAGGAATACGCCGCGGAAGTTGTCGGCAAGGACGACCGCAAGGATCTGGCGATGATCTCCTTCAAGACAGCCGAATCCTACCCGCTCGCGGTGCTGGGCGATTCCGAAACCCTTAGGGTCGGGGACTGGTCCATCGCGGTGGGGAGTCCCCTGGGCCTTATGGCTACGGTAACCATGGGTATTATAAGCGCGGTAGGCCGCACCGGGGGGCCTGCGGGAAATATCAACGATTTTATCCAGACGGACGCCTCGATAAACCAGGGGAATTCCGGGGGCGCGCTGGTAAATATACGGGGAGAGGTAGTGGGGATCAACACCTGGATAGCCAGCAATAACGGCGGAGGTTCCGTGGGCCTGGGATTCGCCATCCCCATCAACAACGCCAAGCGTTCCATCGACGAATTTATCGACAAGGGCGAGATCAGTTACGGCTGGCTTGGGGTTTCGCTTGTTGACCCGGAAAGGGAAATGCTCCAGAGCCTGGGGCTTACGGGCAGGCGGGGCGCGCTGGCCTCCATGGTGTTCCTGGATTCGCCCGCCGCGAAGGGCGGCATACAGAGCGGCGATTTTATCACCCACCTCAACGGCCGCGAGATGCGGGGGTCGAGCTCGCTGACACTGGCGGTAGGGGATCTGCGCCCCGGAGAACGCGCCCGCTTTACGGTAGTCCGCGACGGCGCGGTACAGGACTTTACAATAACGATTGAAGCGAGGACCAACGAGGTCGCCGCCGATAACAAGAGGCTGTGGCCCGGGGTTCTCGCCGTCCCCCTTACCGACAGCATCCGTGAAACTCTCAAGCTGGACAAAGACGCCCAGGGGGTTATCGCCGCTTCTATTATCAACGAAAGCCCCGCGGCGGTTATCGGCCTCCAGAGGGAAGACCGGATCGTCGCCATCAACGGCGAAGCCGTCCGGGATCTGGCCTCGTTCTACCGGCTGCTCAGGGAGAAGGCGGGAAAAGAACTCTGGTTCGAGGGTATCCGCGGATCTTCCACGCTTGAAACGCTGAAGTTCAAACGCTAAAAGAGATTCGGGGAGCAGTAAAACTACTCGGCCGCCTGTTTAAAACGCCGTCCGGCGCCGGGGGCGTTGCGGGGGTGTCCCCCGCAGAGGGGGGAAGCCCGCGACGCCAGACGCGGAGCGTCTGCGTGCGGGCTGGGGGGGAGGCTTCCCCCCCGGATAAATAAAAATTAAAGGGATACGGAGTGTTATTGATGGGAAGCGCGGGCGAGGAACAGGAAAAAAAGACTGAAGGGCAGATACTGTCGGAAAAATTATTTTCCAGCAGGAAAAATAGCTGGGATAGTTTCAGCGCCGGGGACGAGGAAGAGATCGCGCGTTTTGCCGAAGAGTACAAACAGTTTCTGGACAGGGGGAAGACGGAAAGGGAATTTACCGCCGCTTCCCTTGATCTGCTGCGGAAGGCGGGCTTTGCCGATATTGAGGCAAGGCTTGACGGGGGCGGGAATTTCAGGCCGGGCGACAGGCTGTACCAGGCAAACCGGGGCAAGTCCCTTATCTGCGCGGTAATCGGGAAAGAGCCGGCTGTTGCGGGCGTGAATATTCTGGGCGCCCATGTGGATTCGCCGCGCATCGATCTTAAGTCCAATCCCCTTTATGAAGAATCGGAACTGGCGCTTCTTGACACCCAGTATTACGGCGGCATCAAGAACTACCAGTGGGCCGCGATACCGCTTGCGGTGCACGGCGTGGTGATTCGGGAAGACGGCGCGAAAGTAGAAATAACAATCGGCGAGGACGAGGGGGACCCGGTATTTACCATTACGGATTTGCTGCCGCACCTTGCCCGCGAACAGATGCAGAAAAAGGCGTCGGAGGCTGTCGCCGGGGAAGATCTCAATATTCTGGCGGGGTCAAAGCCGTATAAAGACAGCAAAGCCAAAGACAAAGTAAAACTCAACCTGCTTTCGATCCTCAACAAGAAGTACGGCATAGTGGAACAGGATTTCTGCGGCGCGGAATTTGAATTTGTGCCGGCTTTTAAAGCCCGCGATCTGGGCTTTGACCGGAGCATGATCGGCGGCTACGGACACGACGACCGCTGCTGCGCGTATCCGGCGATGCGGGCCGTGCTGGACATAGCCGCGGGCGAGGCGCCGGCAAAAACAGCGGTGGTGGTTTTGACCGACAAGGAAGAAATCGGCTCTGCGGGCAATACCGGCGCGCAGTCGCGGTTCTTCGAAAATTTTATCGCCTATATTCTGTCAAAATCCGGCGGGCAGTACTCCGATCTGGCGCTGCGCCGGGCGCTGGATAATTCGAGCATGCTTTCCGCCGACGTGAACAGCGCTTTTGATCCAAACTACGACGGCTTCTATGACAAGAAAAACGCATCCGCTTTTGGCCGGGGCATTGTGCTTACCAAATACACAGGCGGTTCCGGGAAGGGCGGGTGCAGCGAGGCGAACGCGGAATTTTGCTGCCGGGTCCAGGCTGTTTTAAACCGGAACAATATCCCCTGGCAGACGGGGGACCTGGGCAAGGTTGACAAGGGCGGCGGCGGTACTATCGCCAAATACGTCGCGAACCTGGGGGTGGAAGTGCTGGACTGCGGCATAGCCGTCCTTTCCATGCACTCGCCCTTCGAGGTGATAAGCAAGGCGGATCTCTACACAACCTACCGGGGCTATATGGCTTTCCTGCGGGAGATTTAAGCGCGAAGGCAAACGAAAGCGCAAAAGGAGAGACGCCGTTCGGCTGTCTCCCCTTTCTTTTTTATGCGCCTTTACGCCTTTAAATAGATTTGCGCCCCCATGGATGCGGGCGGGATTTTTTACTGGCTGATACCCAAATAAGCAGCCGCAGCCGCATAAGACGTAAACGTCTGGCTGTATTGTTCTTCATTATCATTGTCATAGATTTTAAGACTGAGATTATAGGTGTCAAATAAATCACCTATATCATCAGGGTCAAATGAGCCATCAACGGGAATAGTTTTATTGTTCACTTTTCCCTGCATTTCCATTACGAATTTAAGCCCCTTGCCTCCCTTTGAAATGCTTACGGCATATCCGTCTGTAGCGCTGGATGATATGGCGATCTCTCCCTTTTGGGGATTTATGGAAGTGAGACGCAGTTTGTAATACATGCTTTCGTCAATACCATATTTCCCTTTGATGGTAGAACCGTTTCGTGTAACATCTTTAAAAACAATCGCAAGTTTAGCCTTGAGGGATACTTCCTGGTAGTCGCCAACCGTGCTACCGGGATTGTTATCATCGGCGGCAGACGCAGTTGTCTCCCCCTGTACAAATCCGGTTACTTCGGCGCCTTGTAAAAGCGTTGTATCATGGTCGAATATCTCTTCATACGGCTCGCTGTAGACACTTCTGGATATACTTCGGGATACTGAATACACGCTATTTTGAAGCGATGATATATCCGATATTCCCGCAATTTCCGTAAATGCGGTTCCTACCAGGTCTTTTGCTTCTGTTTCATCGGAAACAAAAGTCCCTGTAAATGCCTCTACATCCTGAATGGGCGGCAAAGATAAATTAACCGAAATAGGATCGCTTTCACCGCCACCGCTGTCGGTGGGACAGCCAGTAAAAACAAGAGCGAATACCAGCGCCATAACCGGCATTCCCGTAAAAAATATGTTCTTTTTCATTTTACCCCCCTTAACTGGTAAAAAATTATAGATGAGACATTCCCAAAACTTCAGTTTTTGGGAAAGCTTCTTATAAAACAACATACCCTGCCTGCTCGCGCCGGGTTGTTGATTTAAAAACCCAAAACATTTTTTTAAACCGTCCGCACGGACTCAGGCCGGCTATTTTTTACTGTAAATTTTCCAATTGTACATTTGCCAGATAAAACCAATCGGCACAGTGGTTCCGTGTTCGTGGAATTCCGGCGTAACCCTAAAGAAAAAACGCATTCCGCCCCTGCCGGGCCTTACAAAATCAAATCCTATATCGATAGGCAAACCCGCGAAAAAATCCCCCTTTGTATCAATTCCGGCCAGTCCGTCAAATATGCCGGAAATTGGAAAGTTCAAACTCAATCCTATCCCCGCGTATAACCATTCAAGCTTCGGAATATTAACGTGCGCGGCAATAGGTACTGTTAAACAGAACGGGCTTGCGGCGATATCGGTAAAACTATCGATATTGTTCAAATCCTGGTCCAATACCAGATATATGTCGGGGTGCAGCAATAATCCGGTACCGACCGAAAGCCAGTTGAAAATATAAAAATCATAGGTCAGCCCGAAATCAAAGGTAAGGGCATAATTGCCTTTTGGAATACTGCCGCCGCCCGCGGCGCTGAACAAATCCCCGATATTCGGGGTTATGCCCATGCCGTAATTAAGGCCCAGCAGCATATCAAACGGCTGGTGCTTGTGAATTGCTTCCTGCGCGAAAACCCCTCCCGCAAGCGCGCTTGCGAGAACCAATACCAATAATCCTTTTTTTGTCCTTTTCATAAAACCCCTTTGAAATATCGTCCTTTGGCAATACTCCGTCTGTGAAATTTCCCATCCATACCGGACGGGTTTGTATGTGTTTCCGTAAAAACGGATTGATACCCGATACAAGGCCATCTATGTGTCAAAAAGACACACTTATGGACGTAATTTCCTGAATTACCGCTTGGGAACCGCAAGATATTACAAGAAATGACCATTTAGACAATTATAATGACCATATAAGCAATTAGTCAAGCAGGAAAAAGTATTTATTATTGCCGAAAAGGTAAATTTCTTGGAACGCATGACAGGCATTAGAGAAGTATTGGCGGCTAATTTGAAAGAAAACCGCCGAAAATTGGGTTTAACGCAGGAAAGGCTGGCGGAAGAGGCCGATGTGTCAACCCACTATATCGCCATGATCGAGACATGCAATAAATATCCCAAACCCGAAATGCTGGAACGCCTTGCCAAAGCTCTCGGCATTGAACCCTGCCAGCTTTTCAGCGTTTCAGCCGCCCCAGAAGAAGCCCTTGAACGTTTGCGCCAGTCGATTATTGCCGATGTAAAACAGGTTATGGCAGACATGAGGCAGGTTGTAAGGGAAACTATACAAGAAACCCTTGCCGGTAAATGCAAGGACAAAGACAGGGTATAGTCCTAAAAAAAGCGTTTTCAGCTAATCCGGGCGCGCTTAAACGCGCGGGAGGAACGATTCAGCGGGATCTTTTGCTGGGCCGCCGTCCCTCACTCGATCCGCCGTACCGCGCGGAACAGATCTTCCCGGCTTATTTCTTTCCAGATGGGCCGGCCATGGGGGCAGCGCGGCACGGGCAGGCGCAGCGCCGCTTCGGCCAGGGCCAGGGCTGCCCCGTCGTCAAGGTAGTCCCCGTCCTTTACCGCCCCGTGGCAGGAAAGCGTGGCGGCCCAGCGTTCGGCCATATTCTCGCGCGATTTTCTCAGTTCCAGAATTTCCCGTACTGTCTCCGTATCGGATAGTTTCCAGCTTTCGGGCAGGGCGCTTATGCGCCAGGAACCGCCTCCCCCTTCAATCCTGATGCCGAGTCTCGAAAAGGCGCCCCTCTCCTTTTCAAGAAAGCGGTCGCCCTCCTCGCCGTCGGTGGCAAAGGGGATGGGGACGAGCAGTTCCTGCGCGGGGACCTTCCCGGCCAGGACGCGATCGTACAGGAGCCGTTCGTGGGCCGCGTGCTGGTCGATGATAAAGAGCCGGTCCGCCCATTCAACTAGAATGAAGAGCGAGAAAACCCTTCCCGCAAGCCGCGGCCTTCCGCCCGGCGCGGCCCCGCTTTCCGGGGAGAAGCGCCGGCCCGCGTCCGAAACGGCGGCCCCCTCAGGCGACCCCCCCCCCCGCGCGCCCTGGCCGCTGCCATAGACCCCGGCCCCGTGTACGCCGGTGTTTTCCGTAGACGGCGCGGCGTTTGCCGGAACATACGCGCCCGCCCCGTCTGAAACCCGGAACCCCGGAAACGGCGCCGGGTTGTCCTCCAGGGCTTCCAGGGCAAGGCGCCTTACGCTTTCGCCCCCCGCACCCCCTTCAAACCAGGAAGGCGCGTCCGTCCCGCCGCCATTCCCGGAAACCGCGCGGACGGGACCGGAAAAGGCCGCTCCAACCGCGAAACTGCGCCGGGCATAGTCGCCCAGCGCGGAAGTGATGGCGTGGTGTATGGCGCCGGGATCGTGGAAACGGGCTTCCCGTTTCGCGGGGTGGATGTTGAAGTCCGCCAGGGAAGGATCGATGTCGATAAAGACAGCGCCTACCGGGTGGGTACCGTTGGGGAACCAGTGCTGAAGCCCGTATTCAAATGCCTGTATCAGGCTGAAATCCTGGATACGCCTGCCGTTCGCGAAACAGTATTGCTGCCGCCTGTCGGAACGGTAAAGCTCCGGCCCGCCCGCCACAATCACCGCCGAAAAGCCCGGTCCGCCCGCGGCAATTTCCCGGAGGAAAACCGCTTCCGCCCTGTCAAGAAGCGCCTGGGCAAAACGTTCTTTGTAGGAATTGGCGGGGGAAAAGCCGCATTTCAGTTTCCCGTCCTGGATAAAGCGGAAATTCAGCGCGGGGAAGGCGAGCGCCTTTTCAATAAAGACCTGGCGGCAAAGCTGCGCCTCGCTCCCCTCCCGCTTGAGGAAACGCTTGCGCGCGGGGATAGTATCGAAAAGCCTGAGAGCGCGCACACTGGAACCTTTAACCCGGCTCGACCGGGTTAAACGTGTTTCGCTTGAACCGCCGGGGCCTGTTTCCAAAAGCCACGCCCCGCGGCCGTCCTCGCTCGACAGTATTTCAAGCCGGGAAACCGCCGCGGCCGCGGCAAGGGCCTCTCCCCGGAAACCCAGGGTTTCCGCGCTGTTAAGGTCTTCCAGGGACCGTATCTTGCTTGTGGCATGGGTTTCAAAACAAAGCTCAAGATCCTCCCTGCTCATGCCGCTCCCGTCGTCGATTACTTCGGCCCTCTGAATCCCGCCCCCTTCAATAACCGTCTCGCAGACAGAAGCGCCGCAGTCAATCGCGTTGTCCAGGAATTCCCGCACCAGCGCGGCGGGCCTGTCGATCACTTCGCCTGCGGCGATCTTCCGCGCTTCGGCGGGCGGCAGAATCTCTATCCGGCGGCGGCCCGTGCCAGGAAGATCCATTATCCCTCGTCGTCAAAGAGGCCCAGATCCGCATCCTCCGATTCCGGCTTTGCCTCGGGGCCGTTCATCAGAATATCTATCCGGCTTTCTACCTTTTCCAGATCCTTTTCAAGCGACCTTGCAAGTTTTATCCCCTCTTCAAAAGCCTTGAGCGCGTCGTCAAGGGGAAGTTCCGGTTTGCGTATCTTTTCTCCCAGGGATTCGAGCCGCGCAAGCCTTTCCTCGAAATTTTTCATATCAACCTCTTTTTCCGCGAGCGTCGTTTTTATTGTTATCGGTATCACAGTTATTGGTATCGCGTTTACCGGTATTGCCGCCGCCGGTTTCTATGGAATCCGCCGTGGCGTTGATGATCCCATCCAGCGGCTGTATAACAAGTTCATCCCCCGGCTTTACCGCGCCCGAGGACCGGACCACCGCGCCGTTTTTTTTGAGCGTCACAAGGGAAAACCCCCGTTCCATCACTGTCATGGGGCTTGAAGCCTCAAGCGCGGTAAAGGCCAGGTCCAGCCTGATCCGCAGATCCCGCACGCGTTCGGCGATAGCGCTTAAAAGCGTTTCTTTCGCGTCGTCAAAGCGCACAAGGCGGGGCTGGAGGATGGCGCGGAAACGGTACTCCATATCTTCAACGCTGAAAGGTTTGAGCAGGAGGCGCACCCTGTCAAGCCGGGCGTTTATTGTTTCCCGCATGGTCCGTGACAGAACTTCTACTATATGAGCCGCGTCGTAACGCCCCTCGCTTACCAGTTCCGCGGCCGCCGAAGGGGTGGGCGCCCTTAAATCACAGGCAAAGTCCGAAAGGGCCCAGTCAATTTCATGCCCCACGGCGCTTACCACAGGTATGGCGGAGGCGGCCACCGCGCGTACCACAACATCTTCCGAAAACGGCAGCAGATCCTCAAGGGACCCGCCGCCGCGCCCCACGATAAGCACGTCCGCGAGCCTCCAGGCATTCGCCTGCTCGACGCGCCGGGCAATCGCCTCCGCGGCCCCCGCGCCCTGCACCGGGCAGGGCAGAATTACCACCCGCACGCCCGCGGCCCGCCGCTTCAGAATATTGAGTATATCGCGGACCGCCGCCCCTGTGGGGGAACTTACCACCCCGATAATCTCCGGAAAACGGGGGAGCGCCTTTTTCCGGGCCTCGTCAAAAAGCCCCTCCTCCGCGAGGAGCCGCTTGCGCTTTTCAAGAAGCGCCAGTATGTCGCCGGTCCCCGCCTGCTCCATTTCCTCGCAGATAATCTGGTAGCTCCCCCGCTGGGCGTAAACGGAAATCGCCCCGCGCACGCGCAGCAGCATCCCGTCTTTCGGTTCGAAGGCCAGGAACCTCAGCCTGTTCTTGAACATGACGCCGGAAATCGCGGCCCCCGTATCTTTCAGGGTAAAGTAAAGGTGCCCTGTGCTGGAAGGCCGGCAGTTGGAAAGCTCCCCTTCGACAAGCACCGTGCCGAATTCTCCTTCCAGCTTGAGCCTGATACGCTCGGTCAGTTCGGATACAGTAAATTTCGCGGTACTCATGAACCTGATCTTCCTGTTCGCCTGTAACGCGCGGCCGTACGCCGGCGCGGGGATAGAGTCGTCACGACTGTTTATTATAGAGGGGCTTTCCCGGTAAGGCAAGAGCCGCATGTTGCCTGCGGAACCGGCCGTTTTACATTTCAGGGCGGAATCCGGGCGCGGCCGGCGTCCCCGCGGCGGCTATACGTACTAAAACACGGCGTTAAAAACGCAGCCGGGCTTTCGCGGTAAAGATAAAACGGTTCCCCTGGGAAACGCCCGGCGGCAAAGGGCCGAGTTCCCCCCGCTTGCCGTCCCGGGCAAGGGCGTC
>JAIRYB010000068.1 GCA_031267955.1 Spirochaetaceae bacterium
GGACTCCGGCTGCCAGTTGGCGGGGGCATTGATCTCGGGCCTGAGCCGCGTGTTCGGATCCTCCACGTTCACCGGCACTATGCCGTACAGCCTGATGGGAAGGTCGTTCTGCGTCTGAAGGTGCTTCTGGAGCAGGGTAACGTGGACATACACATTCGGCGACATGGAAGGGTCCGCGCCAAACTCGTAACGGGTAAGGGTGTCGGAACACTGAATCCATTCGCTTCTGAGTATCTTCCCCCCCTTTTCAAGCGACACCAGGGCCGCCGCCTCTTTATTGGAGGGGAAGCTTACGGCGATTTTTTCGCCGGCAAGGTATTGCGCCTTATCGGGCGTCAGGGCGAGCATGGCGGCCGCTCCTTGCCCCCCGCCCTGGGCGCGCCCCGCCCAGCCGGGCCAGTCTATATACGCGATGCTCGCGGCGCTGTGGCCCCCGGCGGTATCCCGTATCAGTACCAGGTAGCGGCCCCAGTCCGGGTAATTTACCCGGAACTTCCAGGACGCCCTGCCGCCGGAAACCGTGATCGTTTCCCTTGAAACAGGCGCGCGGGAAATAGCCCCGGAAAATTCCGCCCGCTCGCCAATGCCTTTTTCCCACCACCAGCGCCAGGAAAGCTTGTAAATCGCGCAGTCAAGCCGCAGGGCGCCGGCGGCAAGCTTCCCGTCCCCGTCAAGAACCACAATATCGGCGCTGTGGTCCGTATCGGTGAGGAGCATGTTCCGGCTGGCGTCCCCGGCCGGCAGCTTTACCCCCACGTACCGGGGATAGGGGGAAAATTCCATGGCGGCCTGCTCGGAGGAAAAGACCCCGGACGGCTCGAAAACACGCGTCAGAAACCGCGCGCTGAGTTTTCCCGGAACCGAGGCGCCGGGGGAAAGCTTCAGGTCAAAACGGGCCTTCCCCTCGCCGTCCAGGTTCCCCTCGTAGAGCATGTACCGCTCGCCCGAGACGGTCCGGGAAGGGTCCCGGAAGCTGTAGTCGGTAAATGAATTAAAACTGGTTTCCCTGTCCCCGAAAGCCACCGAGACATCGGCTTTCAGTCCCGGGGCGGGCGCGCCGTAAAGCCAGGCCGCCTCCAGGGAAACCGGAATTGCGGAAGCGTCAAGGTAATCCCGCTCTCCAAAGTCCAGGCCCATTCTAAGCCGGTTGGGCATCACCGTTTCGACCTTGACGCCCCTGGCGAACACATTCGCCCCGACCCGGACCCTCGCGATCCAGTCTCCGGTGGGGGCGTTTTCCGAAGTTGATACGGCGATAGGGTAAAACCCGTCCACAGAAGAAGTATAGGTCCGCTGGACCGCGATCCTGCCGCGCGGATCCTCAAGCTCGAAAAGCACAGGATGATCGGGCGGAAGGGAAGCGTCCGCGTCCGAGAGGAGGAAGGTCAGGTAGATGGGGTCGCCGGGCCGCCACACACCCCTCTCTCCGTAGATAAAGCCCTGGACCCCGTTCACCGGCCGGCCCCCCGACACATCGAAGTGGCTTATCGCCAGGGCGGCAGAATCGTTCAGCCTAAGGTAGCCCCGATTCCCGGCGCTTTGGGCATACGCGAAAGCCGCGGCCCCCGGATTCTCGAAACGGGCAAGGCCGTCATTCCCGGTAGCCGCGCGGGAAAGAACCTTCCCCTGGTAATTGCGCAGTTCTACCGCCGCCCCCGGAACCGGCAGGGCCGTTCTTACGTCGCTTACCGCGAGCAGCCAGTTCCCATCGGCGGACTTCTTTGCCAAAAGCCCCAGGTCCGACACCAGCACGTTTTTGCCCACCGTGATATTGTGATCGCCGTAGGCCCCGTAAAACGCCGGGTGGCAGGGATCCTTCCGGTAACGGTACCAGTCGTATCTTGACTGGCTGCCCGCGCTGTAATTATCCCAGAAACTCTGTTCGGTCTCCCCGGGCCCGATAACGGGAAAACTGTCATCCGGGAACGGCAGGTTCGAAAAATCCCCGTGGTTTGCGGTACATTCGTAGTGTATATGCCGGGGCCGGAAACTTATCCTGATATGAAACATCCCGTCGGGGTATTTTCCGGCCAGTTCCGAAAGGTCGAGCCCCCGGCGGACCCAACGGTTTTTGTCGCCCTCCTGCCAGGGGAAGCTGAATTCCCTTGCCCATACCGGCTCCCCGACCCGGTACAACTCCCGGTCCCCGTCGAGCTTGTTCACCTGGAGGAACTGGATCATATTGTCCCCGTATATCCTGAAAGCCTCGACCAAAAGCCCGGAAATATTCCGCGTTTCCGCCGCCATCGTCGCGCCCTGGCTGGTGGGGAGTATGGTCCCCTCCCCGGCAAAGCGGGCCTCCGGAATTTCCCAGGCCGCCGCGACCTGGTACTGCACCGGCTCCGCGAGAAACCGCCCGCCGGCGTCGCTCAGATCCCGGATAGAAAGTTCCGTTCCCGGCTTCATATCTTCGGCCCCGAATATACGGGCTATGTTCCCGTCCAGGGAGTAGCGGACATTGGTATTGCCGCCCAGGGAAACAAAGCCCCGCAGGTCCTGGTCCGCCTTTAAGGGGGAGGAAAAGGCCACTTCCAGCACGCCGGGCGCGGGGGCCCCGACACTCATCACCTCAAAGCGGCCCGACGCGGGTATGCGAAAAGACATGAACCCCTTTTCCGGCGAACCGAGGGCCCGTCCCGACCAGTTGACCGCGACGGTCCGCTCCGCCTCCCCCCGGGCAAAGGGGGGGAAACTAAAGCGGTGGGAACCGTCCCCGTGCGACCATT
>JAIRYB010000071.1 GCA_031267955.1 Spirochaetaceae bacterium
TCCGGACATATCCCGTCCCTAAGGCAGTTTGAAATAGTCCCTGTCGCGGAAAAGGCGCGTCAGGTTCCATGAGGACAGGGCGAACACATAGGGCGAATCGTTACGCACGGCGCTGCGGCGCGTTACCGATCCGTCCTCCTCGTTAAAGGAAAGGGGCGGCCCCAGCCTGATGGTACGGGCGGGGAGCCCTGAAAATTCTATCAGTATCCTCCCCTCGTTAAATACCGCCTCGCCCGCGTTCATTTCCGGGACATAGTCGTCGGCGCTGGTATCAAGCACCTGGCGGATAAATGTTTCCACCCGGCCCATGTCCGTCCCGCCGGGCTCAAGGCCCTCCACCGTCCACCCCTCCCCGGCCCGCAGGATCACGAGCGGCGCGGGCGCGCCCCCCCCGGCGTCGTTTTCCCCGCTTTCATTGTTTCCGCCGGGCGGGGGGGCGATTAGGGTCAGCCTGTACACCTGGCCGGTATCCAGGTTCCCGCTGTCGGGGAAAATTTTAAGGTCGTACCAGGAGGGGAGGGGATAGGAGAGAAAAGCGGCGATGCTATTATCGCCGGAACGTATCTCGTCCTGGCCGGCTTTCCGGTAATAAACCTCCCTTCCCGTGGCGTCGCTGCTGCCGATCAGGAGGTCCAGGAACGCCGCCTCCCCGGGGCCGCCCGAGACCGTAATGCGGGAAGCCGTTTCACCGTCAAGGCCGAGGCTTTCGTGCGAGGAAGCCGCGTTCCCCCGCAGGGCGTATACGCCCCTGGCGGTAAGGGCATTGAAAAGGTCTTCTACCATGTCCGGTTTTGCCGGATACTCCTTGCCTGAATTTTCGACAAACCACCCGTTGTCGCGCCGCACCAGGTTTATCTCCGTCTCCCCCTTTATCTCGACACGGCCGGCCTCGGCTGCCAGCCTGTTTTCCATCCAGGCG
The DNA here is from genome assembly GCA_031267955.1 of Spirochaetaceae bacterium. GTDB lineage: Bacteria > Spirochaetota > Spirochaetia > Treponematales > Breznakiellaceae > JAIRRR01. The sequence continues at coordinate 920 of JAIRYB010000071.1, forward strand.
TAGGCGCTCTGCCTGCCGCTTACCCTGTCAGGGCTGAAGATGAATGTCGCCGCGAGAACCAGGGCAAGGGCAAGGGTAATCGAGGCGCGGATCAAGAGTTTCTGTTTAAAGCTCGTCTTAAATGTCATTGCGTTAGACCTCCCCTTGGTTTTCAGGCTGATTTGCCGTTCCGGCCCGGACCCCGGAAGCCCGGCGCCTGCGCAGGGCGATTAGCAGCCCCGATACAATTACTATCAGGGGGATAAATACAAGGTTGAGGAACCGGGCAAAAGCCATGGCTCCAAGCCGTTTTTCCGTGTCCGTTATTTTGTCGAGCCTCCCCGCGGAAGCTTCCCGGCTCCGTATGCCGATAATATCGTCGTCATTTCCAAGCCAGTCCAGAACCTTGACAAAGAAATCCAGATTCTGCTGGCTGCGGGTGTACTGGATATAAGCCGAGCCGAAGTCCGTATCCCCGATAACCACGATGCGGGCGTCTTTTGCCTCGCCGCTCATGTCCGGCAGTTCGCTGTCCATCCCTTCCCGGACCGGCTTCGGCCTGCCCCTGAACCAGGAGGGGAATTTCCCGGTCAGCGCCGCGCCCATAATCCTCGTCCCCCGGGTTTCCTCCTCCTCCATGCTGAAACTGTAGCTCTGATCCGGGTTGACGGAAAAATTTTGGGTTTGCAGCCAGGCCTCGGGTGTAGTCGTAAAAAGCGTTGCCGCTTCCACGCCGCCGGGCGGCGCAAGCTCTATGGGACTTGCCCAGAAAAGATCGACCCCGCCGAATCCCGAAGTTATCGGGTGCTGGGGGTTGCCGAACTGGTTTAGCACGCTTATGAAAAACGGGTACTGGATAAAGCGTATCTGGGCCTGCCCGCCCGGCCCCGCGCTTTGGAAGGGCAGGGTAAGGGAGGCGCGGTCCAGGACCAGCGAGGGCTTCACTTCCGCCCCGTAAGACGACAGCATCGCCAGAAGCCCCTTGTCCTCCAGGAGCCGCGCGCCGGCGCCGTACTGCATATCGACCGCGGCGGTTTCAACGGCAAAAAATACCTTCCCGCCGTTCTGTATATAGTGATCAATACGGTAGAGGTCCCACCCGTCCATATCCTCGACCCCGCCCAGCACCAGGAGCATCGGAAGGCTCGGCGGGATTATGTCGGTGGGGACGATAATGCGGAGCTTGTAGCCCGAGCTTGTCATGGTGCGGTCAAGGTAGGCGTAATCCTGGGCCCACTGCCTCTGGGCGTCCCCTATCAGTATTCCCGCTTCCCGCACGGTACCCCGCAGCATGGAGCGTATCCGGCTTGTAAGATCGTATTCCAGGGTGTCAAGGGAGAATACCGCCGGAAGCACTTCCATCATGTCCAGGTATTCGATAAGTATCCCCGTATATACGGTTACCAGGCTGGCCTGATCCCTTTCCACTGTTTCTATCTGCTGCCCCTGGATGCCAAGGCTTTCCACGGCTTCCACAAGGTCAGCCTTTACCGGATCCCTTATTGCCACCTGGATGCGGCCGTGGGAATGTGCGGCGTATTCCCTCAGCAGGTCCGTAATCTCGCCGGGCATAGGGTGTATCGAGGCAAGCTTGTCGGAGATAAAATATGTTATCCGCACCTGGTCGGGTATCTCGGTGTAGAGATTCCTGGAAACTTCGGAAAGTGTATAGGCCTTGTTTTTGGTCAGGTCCAGGCGGAAAAATACCCGCTGGCTGGCGAGGAAGGCCAGCGCGAACGCCGCTATGGCAAAGACGGCCAGAACGGCCGATTGTTTTCTGGTCATCCTCTACCTCCACTTCCCGAAAAGCAGCGCCTGCGTGTTAAGGTACAGGAACAGCGCCGTGCTTAGTATAAAAAAAGCCAGGTCCCGGCTGTCGATAAGCCCTTTGGAAAAACTTTCAAAGTGAAAGGAAAGCGAAATAAAATTGATCAAGGACGCGGCTGCCGGCGGCATATCCACCGACTGCGGTATTATATTGACGAACATCACGATAAGCAGCACTACTACGCTTCCCAGAAACGCCCCGGCCTGGTTTTTCGACAGGGCCGAAAGGAAATGGCCCAGGGCCGCCGCGGACGCGCCCAGGAGCAGGGCCCCCGCGTATTCGCAGAAGATCACCCCGCCGTCATAACGCCCCAGCGGGATAAGGCTCAAGGGTACGGGGACGGTCAGGATCAGGATCGATACCAGTACGGAAAGCGAGGAGATGAACTTTCCCAGAACCAGGTCCCATTCGGAAAAGGGCATGGTAAGGAGCAGTTCCGCGCTTCCGAGCCTCCGCTCTTCGGCCCAGCTTTTCATCGTAAGCACCGGGATAACCAGGACAAATATGATGGGGAAAGAGGCGAAGTAGGGGCGCAGGCTCGCGGTGTCCCGCGCGAAATACTGCTGCAAATTAAAGAGCCATATCGAGGCGAACAGCAGGGAAAAAACAACTATTCCGTACAGTACCGGGGAATTGGCGTAGGAATAGAGTTCCTTGCCGGCCAGCGCCATTATCTTCCGGGTTTTCGCGTTCATGATTTCCTCCCTCCGTCCGCCGCGCCGGCGCCTTCCGTATCGCTGGTCAGTTTGACGAATATATCTTCCAGGCTTAATTTTTTACGGTTCATCATAAGTATCTTAAAACCCCGCGAAACGGCCCAGTCGAAGATTGCCTCCCCCGCGCCATTCCCGGCCCCCGGCCCGCCGCCGGTATCCCCGCCCAGGAAGAAAGACGCCTTTACCGTGCCGTCGTCAAGGGCGACGGCATTCAGCTGCGAAAGTTCCCCGCCCGCGCCCAGTGACTTGAGCTTTTCCCCGATAGACGCGGCGGCTGAAGACGCCGGTGTATCCGGCGTCTTCAGGACAAGCTCCCAGGTGTCGCCCCCCTTGAGCGTGCCGGCTATCTCCTCGGGCTTCCCCTGCGCCGCGATGCTTCCCGCGTTGATGATCAGCACCTGGGAGCAGACCGCCTCCACTTCCTGGAGTATATGGGTAGACAGTATTACTGTTTTCCGTTTCCCAAGGCCTTTGATAAGCGCGCGGATTTCGATAATCTGGTTGGGATCAAGCCCGGTGGTAGGCTCGTCCAGTATAAGGATGGGCGGATCGTGGATAATGGCCTGCGCCAGCCCGGCCCTCTGCTTAAACCCTTTCGACAGTGTTTCAATGCGCTTCCGCCGCACCTGTTCAAGGCCGCAGGCGGCGATACTTTCCTCTATCGCCCTTTTGCGGTCTTCCGCCCTGATAAGCCTGGCGCGCGCGATAAAGCCAAGGTATTCCGTTACGGTCAGGTCCCCGTAAAGGGGCACGCTTTCCGGAAGGTAGCCGATACGTTTCTTTACTTCCACAGGATCTTCCTGCACCGGAATCCCGTCAATTTTGGCGGTTCCCTCCGTAGGGTAGTGGTAGCCCGTAAGGATCTTCATAATGGTAGTTTTTCCCGCCCCGTTGGGGCCGAGAAAGCCCAGCACCTGATCCTGCCCCACGGTAAAAGAAACGCCTTTAACCGCTTCTACCGGCCCGTACTTTTTGGTAAGGCCCTGTACTTCAATCATACGCAAATACCTCCCGGAATATTTAATTAATATAACGCAATTAATGATAACGCATTTAAGGGGGCTGTTACCGCCGGGCGGGCGCCGTATATAGGGCCGCCGGCCTCCCCCCATGTGTTCATTTAAAACAGCTTATTATCAATCAACATATTCAATGGGGAATACCGCCCGGTCGCGGGATAAAACCGTTTCCGGGAAAATCCCGCCGGCTTCCTTAAGAACCCGTTTAAGGTCAAAATCGGTATAGCGGGGGCTGTAGTGGATCAGGGCAAGCTTCTTTACCTTCGCCGCAAGCGCTATCCGGGCGGCCTGCACCGCGGTCATGTGCTTCTTTTCCAGGGCGCTTTCCAGAAGCGCGTCTTCAAACATCCCTTCGCAGACAAAAAGATCCGACCCCGCCACTTCGCCGGCAATTTCAGGAAACGCCAGGGTATCGGTGACAAAGGAAAATTTCCGCCCGGAGCGCGGCGGCCCCAAAACATCCCCGGGCTGCACCTCCCGGCCGTCCCCGGCCCTGACCGTCTCCCCGTTCTGGAGCCTTGACCAGAGGGGGCCGCGCGGCACGCCCTTCGCAGCCGCCCTGTCGGGGTGGAATTCCCCGGGGCGCGCGTTTTCTTCCAGGGTATAGCCCACGCAGGGCTTGGTATGCCTTAGCGGAAAAGCGCGCACATGGAAATCCTCGCCCCTATAGACCACGCCGCCTTCCCTGCCGATCTCTTTAATTACTATCTCGTAGTTGATGTACATGTCCAGTACCCGGCGGTTCGATTCAATATAGTCGGCAATACGGGGCGGGCCGAAAATATAGAGCGGATCGTCCCGCTCAACCTGGGAAGAAAGCATCAGCATACCGGGCAGCCCGGTCACGTGGTCCGCGTGTATATGGCTGATAAAAACAGCGGTGATCTTCTTCCACCGCAGGTTAAGGCGCCGCAGGGAAACCTGGGTCCCCTCGCCGCAATCAAAAAGGAAAAGCTCCCCCTCCCGCCTGAGCAGTACCGAGGTGAGGTGCCGGTTCGGGAGGGGCGCCATACCCCCCGAACCGAGAATAAAGGCTTCAAGGTTCATTGAAAAAAGCTTACCGGATCGGGGGCGTTTTTTCTAGCCTTCTTTTCGGCCGGATTTTCGGGGCCCGCGGCCTTCTTCCGCCCTGTCCGGGCTGATTAATCTAAAGGACCTGTTAAAAACCCGTTGAGTAGGCATAAATTATTACCGCTTTCCGGTTTAAATTTTCGCCCCAAAGTCCTGAATTTGGGTTGAAAATGAAGAACCCAGGAGCCGGCATGGGGAGTAACCCGGCGGTGGAGGTCCGCTACACGCTTGGCCTCGCGCCGCTTCCCCGGCGGTCATGCGCTCTCGCCGTAATTGACATTTCGCGCGCGCCGCGTATATTAACAGTATGGGAGTTTTCAGGGAATGGAAAAGGCGCTCAGGATAGCAATATCAGGGAAAAGCGGGTGCGGGAATACGACCATAAGCCGCCTTGTAGCCGATTCCCTTGCCCTGCGTTTTATCAATTTTACTTTCCGCACCATGGCGGCGGAGAAGGGGATGAGCCTTGCCGAAGTGCTTTCCCTCGCGGCAAAGGACGATTCCTGGGACCGAGAGGTTGACAGCCGCCAGGTGGCGCTGGCCCGCGGGGGCGGCGGCTGCGTCCTGGGTTCCCGGCTTGCCATCTGGATGCTCAAGGAGGCGGACTTCAAGGTATACCTTAAAGCCAGGCCCGAAACCAGGGCAAAGAGGATTGTGAAGCGGGAGGGGGGCAGCCTTGAAGAAGTCGCTTCTTTTACCGAAGAACGGGACAGGCAGGACAAGGAGCGCTACCTCAGAATCTACAATATCGATAACGACGACTATTCCTTCGCGGATCTTATTGTCGACACCGACGATATGGATGTGGATGTTATTGTAAGGCTTATTATCAAAATGGCCCGCGAAAAAACGGGGAAAAAGGCCGATTGGGCGCCGTAACCAGGGCTGTGAAAATCGCGGAATTTAAGGATACTATTTACTCTTTTTATGAAAAAGAGGGGCGCGTTTTTCCGTGGCGGGAAAATACCCGGCCCTGGGCGGTATTGGTATCGGAGTTTATGTTACAGCAGACACAGACGGAAAGAGTGCTGCGCTACTGGAAACGCTGGATGGAGCTCTGGCCGGAACCGGGGGGCCTTGCCGGGGCCCCTTTTGAAGAAGTTCTCAGGGAATGGAGCGGCCTGGGCTATAACCGCCGCGCGAAGTACCTCCATTCCTGCGCAAAAATCGTCGCGGAAGAATACCGGGGCAGGGTGCCGGATACCCCCGGGGAACTGCGGCGGCTCCCCGGCATAGGCGGCTACTGCTCAGGGGCCATTGCCTGTTTCGGCTACAATTATCCCGCGGTATTTATAGAAACCAACATACGCGCCGCGCTGATCCACTTCTTTTTCCAGGACCGGGCTACGGTGAGCGACGGGGATATCCGCCCTGTTCTGGAAGATACGCTGGACCGGGAAAACCCCCGCAGATGGTACTACGCCCTTATGGATTACGGGGCAGCCCTGAAAAAAATCACCGCCAACCCCGGCAGAAAAAGCGCCCATTACGCGAAACAAAGCCGTTTCGAAGGATCTTTCCGCCAAAAGCGGGGCAGGCTTGTCAAAGCCCTTGCCTTTGGCGGGCCGGCCTCCGCGGAAGCCCTGGCCCGCAGCGCCGGCATGGAACAGGGGGAAATTTACGAGGTGATAAATTCCCTTGAAAAGGACCTGCTGGTAGCGGAAAAAGGGGGCCTCTACCGGATACGGTGACTCTGTCCCGCCCAGCCCGTTCCCGGCAGGCCGGTTTAGTCCGGTTTAACGGAAGGCTCTTCTTTTATAGTATGCAGGACTGTCAGTGTGTTGGTATTGACCATATTCTCAACTGTCCGTAATTTTTTGAGGATCTCTTCCATGTGTTTCGAGGATTTGGTAATTATTTTCAGCAAATATTCATACTGGCCGGCTATACGGTGGCATTCAAGGATGTCCTGGTTTTCCAGGATGAATTTTTCGAGTGCCTCGTCGTGGAATTTGGCATGGCCGTTTAGCTGCACAAGGCAATAGCAGGTAAAGCCTTTCCCGAATTTCTCGGGATCAAGAATTGCGGAGAAAGAACTGAAATAACCCTGGTCCTGTAGTTTCAGAAGCCGGGTACGAACTGCGGGGAGCGAAAGGTTTACCATCCGGCTAAGTTCGGTTAGCGACGCGCGGGCGTTTTTTTGCAGGGCCGTTACGATTTTACGATCAAATTCATCCATAAGGATTTCTACAGCCATTTTAGCAGATCCCTGCCGTTTTATCAATACATTCTGTAGATTTTTACATTTACGGGGACTTTTCCATGAAATTCCGGACAACCGGGGACGGTGTTTTTTCCCGCGCGAACAGGCCGGCAAATCCGGAATTACCCGGAAAGGCCTCCGGGGCGGATAAAAAATTTAGGAAAACTACTAAAAAACTTAAAATTCTAAAATTTAACGAATACTTTGTTGTTTTTTTTATGTTTTTTATTATTTTGTTATCTGCAAACTGCCTACAGGGGTTAGAATGGTTTCCATAGCTCCGGTTAAATTCCCGGAAACGCCCCAAAGAGCATGTTCAAAGAGGAGTATTGTTTATGGATAAAGATAACCTGGATCGCGCCGTAGCCCTCCGTCACGAATTGCACCGGCACCCGGAACTGTCCTACCGGGAAGTGTGGACTAAACAGCATCTGTTTGATTTCCTGAAACAAAATACCGCCCTTGAACTTACCGACAAGGGGCGCTGGTTTTACGCGGTCTACCGCGCCGGCCCGGACAAGCCGAATATCGCTTTCCGGGCGGATTTTGACGCCCTGCCTATAGACGAAACCATAGATCTGCCCTATGGTTCCCAATTCCCCGGGGTTGCCCATAAATGCGGCCATGACGGGCACAGCGCGTGTCTGGCCGGGTTTGCCCTGGAAATTGACCGGAAAGGCGCGGACAAGAACATCTATTTCGTATTCCAGCACGCGGAGGAAACCGGCCAGGGGGCGGCGGAATGCGCGCCATTGATGGGCGAGGCGGGGATCTCCGAGATTTTCGGTTATCATAACGCTCCGGGGCTTCCTGAACACGCTATCGGCGTTAAGAACGGCACAGTGTGCTGCGCATCCACAGGTGTGACTATCCATTTTAAGGGCGTCCCCTGCCACGCCAGCCAGCCGGAAGACGGGCGCAACCCCGCCTTTGCCATCGCGGAACTCGTCCGGGGCATACCCTCATTTACGGATCCCGCAGAGTACAAGGGGCTGGTAATGTGTACCGTAATCTGTATAAACTTGGGCGAGGAAGCCTTCGGCGTGTCGCCCGGCGAAGGCCGCCTGCTGCTCACCATCCGGAGCGAACACGACAACGAAATGGAAAAGCTAAAGCAAAAGCTGGAAGAAAAAATAAAAGAACAGGCCGGACAGTACGGCCTTGAATACAATATCACCTATTGTGATAGCTTTTTCGCGTCCGTCAACCACAAGGAAAGTACCGACAAGGTGCGCAAGGCGGCGAAGGAACTGGGGTTTCTCGTTCTGGAAGGAGACAGGCCGTCCCGTGGTTCGGAGGATTTCGGCGCTTTTACCCGGTGTACCGGGGGGGCTTTTTTCTCGGTGGGTTGCGGCGAAAACCATCCGGCGATCCACACCGCCGAATACGACTTTAACGATGCGATTATACCAACCGTAGTGGACATTTATATGGCTATCGCGGAAGGGTGAGATAAGGCCGGGGCTTATGCCGAGGCTTATTTTTATGAAAAGGGGTTAGTTATGGAAGGTTTTCTTGCGGTAGTTGGCGCTATTTCAGGATTTTTCTGGAATACGCTCTTTTTAGTGGTTCTGGTGGGCGGCGGGATTTATATTACAATCAGGCTCAAGTTTTTCCAGATACGCCACTTTCCCTATATTGTTAAACAGACTTTTGGCAAGCTTTTTGACAAGGGCAAGGGGGAAGGTTCTGTAAGCCCCTTCAAAGCTACGGCCACCGCCCTGGCATCCACTATCGGCGCTTCCAATATTGTCGGCGTGCCGGTCGCCATTGCCTACGGCGGGCCCGGAGCGCTTTTCTGGATGTGGGTGACCTTTCTGGTCGGCTGCGCCACTAAATTTTCCGAGGCGGTGCTGGGGGTGCATTTCCGTGTGAAGAACGCCGATGGATACTACGTCGGCGGCCCCGGCTACTACATGAGCCAGGGCTTTCCAATCAAAAAAGTTGGAATAATTATGGCCCAGGTAAGCGTCGTTCTTTCGATGATATACTACTTTCCCTC
>JAIRYB010000115.1 GCA_031267955.1 Spirochaetaceae bacterium
CCGCGGTACCCGCTCCGGCCTCCTCGGACCGCCGGTCCTGCGGTGGCGCGCTCCGCGCCCCCTCCAATCCCTTGCCCGGCTTAACCCGGCAACGCTGAGATACCACACTACCAAAATACGGATGAAAACGCAAGATAACGGTCAATCCCGCCGGTAATTCAATAGTTTGGTCCGGAATTTGGGTGCATTTCCGGCGCTTTGCGCCGGAAACCGGGCTTTCCGGGGCTCCGCGGTACCCGCTCCGGCCTCCTCGGACCGCCGGTCCTGCGGTGGCGCGCTCCGCGCCCCCTCCAATCCCTTGCCCGGCCCGCCTTTAAGCGTTAATCCCAGGGGAATCTGATCCCGCCGCTCTTACCGCCGCCCGCTCCCGCCGCCCAGTCAACGTACTGGACCGCGGTTCTGGGAGAGCGGCCGTTAAACCACTTTTCCCATTTAAGGGCGTTTTCCCGGAAACGGCCGCGCTCCTCTTCCGTTGAGGCAGGCGAAAGAAGCCCCCGCTTTTCAGCGATGTGTTCCGCGATACGCAGATAGTCTTCCTGTCCCGGTGTTGCGTAGATCACGGTAAGGCCGAAACGGTCCGCCAGGGAAAACTGTTCCTGCATGGTATCAAAGGCGCGCATATCGCCGGACGCGGCGGCTTCGGCGCTGGGGCGGTCGGCAAGATGTTCCCTGACCAGATGGCGCCGGTTGCTGGTGGCGTAGATTACCACATTGGCGGGCCGGCATTCAATGCCGCCTTCAAGCAGGGCTTTAAGGCTGAGGAAAGAATCGTCGGGGGTTTCGAAGGAAAGATCGTCTATGAAGATGATAAATCTAAGGGAACGGCCCGCCAGAAGATCGAGCAGCTCGGAAAGGTACCCGAGATCCGATTTGCCGATCTCCAGAAGCTTAAGGCCCCGGCCCGCGTATTCATTGGAGACCGCCTTTACCGTGGCGGATTTGCCCGTACCCCGGTCGCCGTAGAGGAGCAGATTGTTGGCGTATTTACCTTCCAGAAAACGGAGGGTATTCTCAAGCACCGTCGAACGCTGGTACTCGTAGCCGTACAGATCGCCGAGCCGTATTGGATCGGGATTCTGCACCGGGCGCAGGGAAAGGGAGAGGGCGGCCGGCGGGAAAAAGACCGCGGCGGCGGCCTGTATGTCCCGCGTGTTTTCGGGCGTCCAGTAAAAGGAATGGCGCTGGTTTAGAAGCCCCGCCCCGTTGCGGCGCAGATATTCCGTTACAGCCGGAAGGGAGGCGCCCCAGTTGGCGTTTTCCGGGAAAATGGCGAGCAGGGGATCTTTTCCTTCCGCCAGGATTTTTTTCCCCTCCGCGTAAAGTACCCGCGTTTCTTCCTCAATGCTTTGGGCGCTTGCCTCAAGGCCGAATTTTCTCAGCGCTTCCGCGATATGGAAGCCCATGCTGTGAATCTCAAACGAGGCGATCCGCCCGAGCCGGGAAAGATCGGTCCTGGCCATCGCGTTTAGTACCGGGGGGATGCTTTGCCGCTTTTCCGCCGCGTGGGTGTAGGGATTGTCATCGGCAAGGGCGAGCCGGGCGACAGTCAGATAAAACGAATAACCCCCCCGGCTCTGCCAAAGGCTTTGGATAAAAGAGGAGGTAAAAGCCGCCCAATCGGAAATTATATCCTGCCCTATATCGGAAAGGGAAAAGGGGTCGTCCCCGGTTTTTTCCTCTGACACATCTTCCAGAAGATCGCGCAGGGCGGCCAAGACAGGACTCTCCCTGACCGCCGCGAACAGCGAAAGCCCCGCGATATCGGCCAGGGCCGCGTAAATATAATTGGAATCGTTCATATAGATTCATTTCCTGTACAACAGGCTCTAGGATACCGCGCGGAGGCTTATTACCTTTGTGGGGCATTTTTCCGCGCAGATACCGCAGGCCGCGCATTTGCCGTAATCCACGCTGGGTATCCCGTTGTCCATAACTATGCACTGTTCGGGACAGTTTTTAACGCAAAGCTCGCATTTGATGCAGCCTTTTTTGCAGGTTTTGATCACCATGGACTTTACCGGATTGCGGTTGGAACAACGCGCCATGGCCCCCTCCAGATCCTTCGGCGTTTCCAGCAGAAGCCGCTGCGGGCACTCGGCGGCGCAGAGTTTGCAGCCGGTACATTTTTCCCGGTCGATTTTGGGCAGGCCGTCTTCCCCCATGGACAGCGCGCCGAATTTGCAGACCGCCGCGCAGTCGCCAAAGCCAAGGCAGCCCCAGGCGCAGAGCTTGGTACCCCCGGCGGAAAGTTTCGCCCCCCGGCAGCTCGGGATTCCCGTATACTCGCCCTTGAGGGGCGCGTGTTCCCCGGAACCCTGGCACGCGAGCACCATTATTACCGGCTTTACGGCGTCCGCGTCCTTGCCGATCAGGGCGGCGATTTTTTCCGCCACAGCCTTGCCGCCGACGGAACAGGCGCCGGTACCCGCCTGCCCGGAAGCCGCCGCCTGGGCGTAACCGTCGCAGCCGGGAAAACCGCACGCGCCGCAGTTGGCGCCGGGAAGCGCCTCCCTGATCAGGGCTGTCAGGGGGTCCTGTTCAACGGCGAAGAATTCCCGGAAAAAGCCCAGGGCAACGCCTAGTACCAGCGCAAGCAGCGCGGCAAAAATAGCGGTAACCAAAACTATACTCATGACAACCTCTGCATTGCGCAGCCGCACCGGCAACGCATTATAACATCATTTTACAAGACCTGAAAAGCCCATAAACGCCATGGACAGAAGCGCCGCGGAAATAAACAGTATCGGCGTTCCTTTTAAAAATTTGGGGATGGGGCTGATCCGTATCTGCCTGCGTATCCCGGCGAGGAGCAGGAGCGAAAGCAGGAAGCCCAGGGCAACCCCGGCCGCGAACACCACCGACTCAATAAAATTATAGCCGTTGGAAATAACGTCCAGCGTTACCGCGAGAATGGCGCAGTTTGTGGTAATCAGGGCCAGGTATATCCCCATGGAACCGTAAAGCGCGGGGACGGATTTTTTCAGGTAGAATTCAACAAGCTGCACCAGGGCCGCGATTACCAGGATAAAAACCAGGAGCTGGAGGAACGCCAGGCCCCGCGGTTCAAGGATGAATTTATAAACAGGCCAGGTAACGCAGGTGGCCAGCACGGTAACAAAGGTAACCGCGAAACCCATGCCGACAGCCTTGTCCTCATTGTCGCTCATCCCGATAAAAGGGCAGAGCGCGAGGAAGCGCATTAAAATTACGTTGTCTATCAGGAACGCCGAAATAAATATCTTAAACAGATTCATAATAACCTCAATTTTCCTGTCCGTGGGAATGATGCCCGCTTGATCCGCGCCCCGAATCGGTATTTTCCGGCGGCTTGAGGCGGGCCTTGACAGCCAGGTCCGCAGCTATATAGAGGCCGAATACAAAGAACCCCCCGGGGGGCAGGATGAAAAACAAAAGCTGCGGGAAACTTTCCGGCAATACCCTGAAACCCAGAAAGGTGCCGGAACCCAGAATTTCCCTTATTGTCGCTATGCCGGTAAGTACCGCGGTGTAACCCACGCCCATGCCCAGGGCGTCAAAGGCAGAGTCGGGCGGGGGGTTTTTTGAGGCAAAGCCCTCGACCCGCCCCATGATGATACAGTTCACGACGATAAGGGGGATGAACACCCCCATGGCTTTCGACAGTTCGGGAAAATACGCCTTAAGCAGATAATCTATCACCGTGGTAAACGCGGCGATAATAATGATGAATATCGGTATGCGCGCCGATTCGGGGATGAGTTTCCTGAAGAGGCTGATCACGATTTCCGACATGAGAAGTACAAAGGTCATGGAAAGGCCCATGCCTATGCCGTTGGACACAGCGGTAGTAACCGCCAGAGACGAGCAGAGCCCTATCATCAGTACCAGAAGGGGGTTTTCCCGGATAAGGCCGTTGGTAAATATCCTAAAGTACCGCCTCATTGCGCGGCTCCTTCGGAAGGGGCCGCCCCGCCGGAGAGAATGTCCCCCTGGGCGGCAAGCCAGGCTAGAACCGAGGTTCCCGCTGTTTTGATAACGCCCGACACAGCCCGGCTTGTGATGGTAGCGGCGGTGACCGTAATCACGTCCTGATTCACTTCAAACGGATCGTCCACCGATTTTCCGGCAAACTGGCCGTAAAAGGTAATATGCGCCTCTTTGTTTACAAAATATCCCGGGTACGCCGCGTTTGCCCCTAGTCCCGGCGTATCCGAATGTTCCAGTATCTTCACCCCGTTTATCCTGCCGTCTATCCCGACTCCTACAAGGACAGTGATAAGCCCGCCGTAGCTCGGCCCGGAAGCCTGGATGGCGGCCCCCAGAAGCTCGCCCCCCCGGCGTACCGCGTATTCGCTGCCGAAGTTTACCGTGTCCTGCTGGCTCCGGATATCTCCGGTAATTTCGGCAAAACCGTCGGCATCGGGAAATATTTCTTTCAATGTCGCCTCCAAATTCGCGTCCGCCCGCCGTTTGATAACGTCCGCTGTAGCGGTGTACACCAGCGCCAGAACCACGCAGGCCCCGGTGGCAAAGGCCGCCAGTACCAGCCCTAATTTCAGCATCGCCCCTGTTTTCATTTGCCGGCCTCCTTTTTCTTCGGTACAAAGCCGTACTTTCTTTGCAGGAGCCGGTTCAGGAAAGGCGTAACCGCGTTCATAATAAGGATTCCGTAAGTCACCCCTTCAGGGTAGGCCCCCCATCTGCGTATAAGCACCGTGATAACCCCCGCGCCAAAGCCGAAGATCAGCTTCCCCGCCGGGGTAACCGGCGCAGACACATAATCGGTGGCCATAAACACCGCCCCGAAAAGGATGCCGCCGCTCAGCACTGTAAAAAGCGGGTCCAGGCCCGCCGGCAGCGCGGCGAGGACGGCGCCCGCAATCATGGCCGCGGGCGCCCGCCAGTCTATGGTTTTGGTGAGCAGGAGGTAGACGCCCCCGGCAAGTACCAGCAGGATCGATGTCTCCCCGGTAGATCCCCCGTGATTTCCCCAGAAAAGGGTTTTCATGGTAGGCCAATAATCCGGGGAGGCCGAAAGCCCCAGGGCGGCGAAATTCGCCCCCACGTCGCCCACGCCCCCGCCAAGTTTCAGGAAGTACAGGGGCGTTGGGCCGGTGACGCTATCCGCGCCCGCGCCCAGAATTGCCGAAGGCCTGGCCCATGTTGTAAGCGCCGCGGGAAAACTCATGAGCAGGAAGGCCCGGCCGACAAGGGCGGGGTTAAACACATTCGCCCCCAGCCCCCCGAAAAATTCCTTTGCCACGACGACGGCGAACACCGAACCCAGGGCGGTCATCCACAGCGGGGTTGTCGGGGGGATAATCAGCGCCAGAAGCAATCCGGTTACTATAGCCGAAAGATCGCCTGTCCGGTTGTCCTGTTTTGTGGCGAGCCGGAACAGCGCTTCCGCCGCCAGCGCCGTAGCCGCACCGACCAGGATATTCGCCAGGGCGGGGATGCCGAAGATAACTACGCCGAAAACCGAGGCCGGCGCCAGGGAGATGAGTACGTGTCCCATCAGGGCGCGGGCGTTTACCGGCGAGACAATATGCGGGCTGGACTGAAGCAGCATAGGGCGCGCGTTTTCTGCCATGTAAATCTCCTTAGCTTTTTTCCGCTGTCATAACGCGGTTGCAACCGCCGCTTCGGCGGCCTGGGCGGGCACCCCGGCGGTCCGTACCGCTTTTTCGCGGGCTTTTTCGGCGGCCTGCCTTGCGCGCAGCCGGTCTTTCCCAATTCTGAAACGCTGCACCAGCCGGATCCGGGCCGGGCATACATAGGTACAGGCGCCGCACTCGATACAATCCAAAAGCCCCGCCCGGACCGCCTCGTCAAGATCCCCCGCTTCCAGGGCGTTGTTCATCAGCACCGGGGAAAGCCTGCACGAACAGTTCCGGATACACCGGCTGCAGCGGATGCAGGGACCTTCGGCGGCCATGTAAGTTTCCTCTTCCGTCATCAGAATAACCCCGGAGGTATTTTTCTGAATGGGAATCGCCAAAGAAGGCACCGCGCTTCCCATCATGGGGCCGCCGAACAGAATCTTCCGCAGCTTCCCGTAATCAACATCAATAAAATCCGGAATCAAATCGCTTACCAGGGTCCCGACGGCGGCCTGTATATTTTTCGGCGTCTTGCACGCCCCGCCCGATACGGTAAGCCCCCGCTCGATCAGGGGTTTGCCCAGGGAAAAAGCCTCGGCAATCGCCGACAGGGTTCCCACATTCGAGACAATGCACCCCACGTCCATGGGAAGGCCGCCGGAAGGCACTTCCCGGCCTGTCAGGGCGGTAATAAGCAGTTTTTCGCCCCCCTGGGGGTAGCGGGTCTTGCAGAGGCCGACCTCGATGGTCCCCGGATGCGGTATTTCGGCGACGGCCTTTTCAATTTTTGGGATAAGCGGCGCTTTGTTGTCTTCCATGCCGATAATAGCCCGGCTTACCCCGGTAATTTTCATTGCAATGGCAAGCCCCCGGACCAGAGTCAGGGTTTTCTCGCTGACAAGCGCCTCATCGGTGGTAAGGTAAGGCTCGCATTCGGCGCCGTCGGCAATAAGCACGTCAATCGGCTTGTTTTGCGGGGGCGACAGCTTAATATGGGCCGGGAAGCCCGCCCCCCCCATGCCGATGATCCCCGCTTCCCGTATCCGGCCAAGGGCTTCTTCTTTTGTACAGCGGTCTATATCCAGCGGGGGCATAAAATCGGTCTCGTCCGCGCCCGCCTCGATAACGACGCAAAGCCCGTCCGTATTGCCCGACAGGGGCCGGGGTTCGATTTTTTTGACTATTCCCGCGATGGAAGCGTGGACCGGTACGGTCAGCGGGCCGGGATTAATCGCGTCGGCGATTTTCTGGCCCCGCTTAACTTGGTCGCCTATCGCGACCAAAGGCTTGTTCGGGGCCCCGAAGTGCTGGTTTAGCGGAATTACCACCTGTTTCGGCGCAGGAGCGGCCTCCGCGGGCTTTCCCTCGGTGGCGTGTTTCCTGCCGGGCAAAAACAGGCCTCTCTTAAACGTCTTTGCCGCCATTTATGGTCTCCTCATAATGCATATCTACCATTTATATAAATTTATATCCATAAAATTATACTGATAAAAATCCGGTAGTCAAGGGGATATCGGCAGTAATCTTACTTTTACAAAATTTATGGTAAAACAGAGACATGGGACGGGGAATATTACCGGTACAGATGAGCCGGTTTGATGAAGTTGGGGGACAGGCCGAGGGGAAGTCGGCATGGAAGCGGCGGGAGGGGTTCAATTTGACCTATGCCTTCGCCGATGCGGTAAAAAGCGCCTTCGGGATATTTCTGTTTCAGCACCTGTCGATGTTGAGCTATCAGGAATCGCTGGGCCGGGGGAACCAGAGGGACAATGCGGAAAACATCCTTGGGGTGAAGGAAATACCGTGCAACAACCAGATAACCAGGCTGCTGGACGAGGCAGGACCCGAAGGATTTGACGGAAACTTCAAAGCGGGCACAGCAGGCGGAAGATTATGGGATATTGGACCAGTATAAGGTACTGGACGGCGGGGTATTGCGAGCGGAGAGCGGCACAACGGCTGCTGGAAAAACAGGGGGAATACTACAAAACATTGAAGGCCACGCTGCTGGGGGATGATTTAGACGCCAACCACAACACCTGCACGGCGGTTCTGGACAAGGGCTTGAGCTTTCTGTTCGCCTGCAAGGACGAATCACACCCCTGGATAGCCGAACAATATAAGCGGAGTGAGCCGGAAACGCTCACGGTTACCGAATGGGATGGGAAAAGCCATCT
>JAIRYB010000184.1 GCA_031267955.1 Spirochaetaceae bacterium
CTGCGGTGGCGCGCTCCGCGCCCCCTCCAATCCCTTGCGCTGCAATAAAAACGGCGTCCATGCCGTTTTTATTGCTTTGAGTTTTGCTCCGCAAAACTCACGGATTTGTTACAGCCGGCATCCTGCCGGCCCGGCTTACGCCGGAAATCCATACGGCTTGCGCTGGCTCAGCCGTACCCATGCGGATTTTAAGCTTTGAATTTTTCCTTGCAAAAACTCACGGATCTATTACAGCCGGCATCCTGCCGGCCCGGCTGCGCCGGAAACCGGCGTCCATGCCGTTGCGTCCCGCGGGGGATTAACCGCGTAAAGGGGAATCTTCGCGGTTGTTTTTCTTCATAATTACATGACTCTAAGGGAATTCTAACAGCCGAAAAGGTAAATGCCCTTGCCCTGTTAAATTCCTGTTTGCGCTGGACATAACCGGGCAAAAGCGGTAGCTTAAAAACAGATAGAAATACTGTGCGGGAGCGCAAAACAATGCGGTTTGGCGAGATAAAAGACATGCTGATCCAGGTAATCACTACATGGCAGGTGATCGCGGTCAGTGTAGTGGTAATCCTGTATTTTTTTCTGGTTTTCTATGTAGCCAGGCTCCGCCGCAGCGCCCGCCCGCCCAGGGCATCGAGAAAGAAAAGAATCAAGGCGGCCCCGGTCGCAGTGGAAATGGAAGCCGAATCCTCCCCCGGCACTGAAGGGATTGAGGAAAATATTGTCGAGGAAGAATAGGCGGCGGAAGAAATCCGCAAGATCGAAAAAACCAAATGAGCCTCCGCGGAGCAGAACGCGAACTGGAGGTTCGACGGGGTATTATACCCGCACTTTCCAATAAACGGTGACATACCAGGCGCCTTTTTGCCTGGCCGCTTGGCTACAAGCGGCCAGGCCCGGGAGAAGTTACGGAACAAAAACGCCGCGCGTTTTTGTTTTCGGAGTTTCACAAAGTGAAACTCCACGCCTATGCCCGGGGGCGTTGCGTCGCCAGGCCCGGGGGCGTTGCGGGGTGTCCCCGCAGAGGGGGGTGCGGCGCGGCCGCGCGCGCCGCAGGGGGGCGGCTTCCCCCCTGCCCCTCCGGCGGAGGAACCCGCCTAGAACGGGCGGTCGGCCAGGTATCTGTACTCTTTCCAGACCCGCTCGGCCTGGGCCTTTGCCTTGGAAAGCAGGGCGTCGGCGCGATCCGGGGAGGCGGCCTTGAGGCTCTTGAAGCGGACTTCTTTGTACATGAAGTCCTCCAGGGCCGTGCTCGGCTCCCGGGAATCAAGCTGGAAGGGGTTCTTCCCCTCGCCCTTGAGCCGGGGGTCGTAGCGGAAAAGGGGCCAGAGGCCGCTTGTAACTACCGCTTTCTGCTGCTCAAGGCCCCGGCTCATATCGATGCCGTGGTTGATGCAGTGGGAGTAGGCGATGATGATGGACGGGCCGTCGTAGCTTTCCGCTTCCCTGAACGCCTTGATGGTCTGCGCCATGTTGGCGCCCATGGAAATTTTGGCGGTGTACACATAGCCGTAACTCATGGCCATGGCGCCAAGGTCCTTCTTGGTAATCTCCTTGCCGGCGGCGGCGAATTTGGCTATGGCGCCGACAGGGGTGGCCTTTGACATCTGGCCGCCGGTGTTGGAATAGACTTCGGTGTCCAGGACCAGGAGGTTCACGTTGCGGCCGGAAGCGATAACATGGTCAAGGCCGCCGTAGCCGATGTCGTAGCCCCAGCCGTCGCCGCCCAGGATCCACACCGTCCGCTTGACAAAGTGATCGGCCAGGGAGAGGAGCAGTTTCGCGGTAGGCCTGGCGTCGTCCCTGAGCGCGGCTTTAAGTTCGTCCACCAGCTTGCGCTGTTCCTCAATCGCCGAGTCGTCGGCCTGGGTATTCGCCAGTATTTTGTCGAGCAGGGCGGCCTGGATGCCTTCGGCCCTGGCTTTGGCGGCCATTTCCCTGGCGTGGGAGGCGAGCTTGTCGCTGGTAAGCCTCATGCCTAAACCGAACTCGGCGGCGTCTTCAAAGAGGCTGTTGGACCAGGCCGGGCCGCGGCCGTCGGCGCGCTTGGCGTAGGGCGTGGTGGGGAGGTTCCCGCCGTAAATCGAAGAACAGCCTGTGGCGTTGGCGATTACCGCGCGGTCGCCGAAAAGCTGGGAAAGTATCTTCAGATAGGGAGTCTCGCCGCAGCCGCCGCAAGCGCCGGAGAATTCAAAGAGCGGCCGCTTGTAAGCCAGGCCTTTCGGGGTAGCCAGGTTGATCTCCTGCGCGGGAGTCTCGGGCAGGCTCTGGAAGTACTCCCAGGCCGCGACCTGTTCGGCGTGGTAAGCGGAATCGTCGGAATAGGACTTCCAGGACAGGGCTTTTTTCGCCGGGTCTTCCTTGGATTTGCCGGGGCAGATATTGATGCAGACGCCGCATTCCATGCAGTCTTCGGCGGAAATAACAAGGCACATCTTTTTCCCCGCTTCGGCCTTGGGCTTGATCTCGGCGGTCTTGATGCCCGCGGGGGCTTTGCCCGCTTCCGCGTCGGTCAGGTTCTTAAAACGGATACAGGCGTGGGAACAGACCGCGGCGCACTGGCCGCACTGGATGCACAGGGCGGGGTCCCAGCTGGGTACCCGCTCGGCGACCGCCCGCTTCTCGTACTGGGTGGTAGCGCTGGGGAAGGTCCCGTCCTCGGGGATCTTGCTCACCGGGAGCTTGTCCCCCTCCTGGACGGAAACCGCGCCCAGCACCTCCCTGATCCACGCGTCTTTGGCGGTGGCAAAGGGCTGCTTCATGTGGAGATTCCCGCCGGGAACGGAGGGGTACTTCACCTCTTCCACAGCCGCCAGGGAGGCGTCCACAGTAGCGTAGTTCTTCTGGACCACGTCGGCGCCCTTCTTGCCGTAGGATTTTTCGATAAAGTGCTTCATCTCCTCCACAGCCTGGGCTTCGGGCAGCACGCCTGAAATTTTAAAGTAGGCGGCCTGCATAACCGTGTTGATCCGGTTCCCCATGCCGGTTTTGCGGGCGATTTCCGCCGCGTTGATCACGTAGAATTTGAGTTTTTTGTCGATAATGCGCTTCTGAGCTTCCACGGGAATTTCGTTCCACACTTCCCCGGCGCCAAAGGGGCTGTTGAGCAGGAAGACCCCGCCCTCTTTTACATTGGCAAGCATGTCCAATGTTTCCATGTAGGAGAATTTGTGGCAGGCCAGAAAGTCCGCCTTGGTGATAAGGTAGGGCCGGCGTATGGCGCCCTTGCCAAAACGCAGGTGGCTGATGGTAAAGCCGCCGGACTTCTTGGAATCGTAGGAAAAATACGCCTGGGCGGAAAGCTCGGGCTTCGCGTCGCCGATAATCTTGATCGAATTCTTGTTGGCGCCTACAGTCCCGTCGGAACCCAGGCCGTAGAACATCGCCTCGTTTATGCCCTCTTCGGCAAGTACAAAGGATTCATCGTAATCCAGGCTCTTGCCCAACACGTCGTCCTTGATGCCCACCACGAAGCCGGCGGTTTTCCTGCCCGAAAGATTGTCGAACACGGCCTTGACCATTGCCGGGGTGAATTCTTTTGAACCAAGGCCGTAACGGCCCCCGAGGACAAGGGGATAGTCCCTGAGAGGGCCGTTTCCGGCGGCAATTACTTCGCCGATGGCGGTGCGGACATCCCCGTAGAGCGGCTCGCCCAGGGAACCGGGTTCCTTGGTGCGGTCCAGAACGGCAATAGCCTTGACCGTCGGGGGCAGGGCCTTTACAAAGGCGGAGGCGTCAAAAGGCCGGTAGAGCCGCACCTTGAGTACGCCGACTTTCCCGCCCTTGCCGGCAAGGTATTCCACAGTTTCCTCGCAGGTTTCGGCCCCGGAACCCATGATGATGATCACGCTTTCGGCGTCTTTCGCGCCGAAATAATCAAAGATATGGTAGGCGCGGCCGGTGAGTTTGGCGTACTTGTCCATCTCGGCCTGGACAATGCCCGGCACGGCGTCGTAGTACTTGTTCACCCCTTCCCTGCCCTGGAAATAGGTGTCGGGGTTCTGGGCTGTCCCCCGGATAAAGGGCTTTTCCGGAGTAAGGCCCCGTCCGCGGTGGGCCAGCACCAGGCTTTCGTCGATCATCTGCCTCATCACATCGTAGGACACTTCTTCCACTTTCTGAAGCTCGTGGCTGGTGCGGAACCCGTCAAAAAAGTGCAGGAAGGGCACGCGGGCGCGGAGGGTGGAAGCGTGGGCGATAAGCGCCAGGTCCATTACCTCCTGGACGCTGTTGGACGAGAGCATGGCCCAGCCGGTCTGGCGGCAGGCCATTACATCCTGGTGGTCGCCGAAAATGGACAAGGACGAAGTGGCCAGGGCGCGCGCGGCGATATGGAACACGGTGGAAGTAAGTTCGCCGGCGATCTTGTACATATTCGGAATCATCAGGAGCAGGCCCTGGGAGGCCGTAAAGGTCGTGCTCAGGGCGCCGGTAGTAAGAGCGCCGTGAACAGCGCCGGCAGCGCCGGCTTCGGATTGCATTTCAACAACCTGGGGGATAGTATCCCAGAGGTTTTTCCGGCCCTGGGCGGAAAACTCATCGGAGAGCTCCCCCATGGGACTGGACGGAGTAATCGGATAAATCGCGATCACCTCACTCAGCGCATGGGCTACATGAGCCGCAGCGGTGTTTCCGTCAATCATAACCATGTGTTTTTCGGACATTTTTTTCCTCGGTTTTTGGTAGGCTTTACCCCTATCTTAACCTTTTCCGGGCCTTTTTTCAAGGACGCGGGATAGGGAGGCGGATTCCCGGGAGCCCGTCGCACTTGTAGGTTTTTGTGCCACTTCGTGCCGCAAAAACCACGATAAATAGGCTCCTACGCAGTTTGCAGGGTAAAAAATCGCCTGATCGGCGATTTTTTGAGGATTTAAACGCGAAGCGCAGCAAACTGCCGGGACATTCCGGCGGGGCCTGGGGCAAACCTCCCTACTGCTCGATCAAAAGCCGGGAAAGCGTGACGAATTTTTCAAGCCTGGTCGAAATACTCCGGATCCATACGGACATATTCCGGTGGGAGGCCACTTCGACCTCGCGCCAGTTCAGGATGAGCAGATGGGGATTCTGGAAATAATCGTTCATGGCGGACTCCGCAATCTTGGCGATGCTGGCAAAAAAACCGGCGGCTTCCATAAGAATTTCCATGGCCTCATTGTCAACTGTGTTGAGCAGCCCTTTGATCGCCCGGCCCTGGGTCCGGTCCCTGTCGAAGCGGGCCAGGAAGCCGACCAGCCGCAGGCCGTTCGGGCTGTCTCCGCCCAGCGAGCTGTCAAAATCATCCAGCCGCTTTGCGAGGGACCGGATATCGTCGCACACATTGTTCAGGGCAACGGAAACGGAAACAGCGGTCCACTGCGCCCGGACGATCAAGAGGTCGCAGAATTCCTGCACCTCCTTGGCAAAGATCTGGCGCAGGAAAGCCTCCAGATAATTAAGGGCTTCCGTATGGGCAAAACCCTCAAACCCCTTGGCCGCGAACAGTTCGGCGGTTTTTTCGTTGTAATAGCTCAGGGGGTTTACCACCATGTTGCCGAATATTCCCCTGCTAAGCTCCCCGACCAGATTAACCCACTGGCTGGAGGCAACCCTGGCGATCTCTTTTTCCATTACCTGGCGCCTGGATTCCAGCCAGTCGGAAAAAATACGGCCGTCGGGCATCTGCGGGTTCATCTTCCACTTCGGATTCTCCGACGCATGCTGAATTATAAGCTGCAAAACCCTGGAATGCAGAATCTCCTGGAACTGGGAAAGCAGCCTGCCCCATTGCCCCGCGGCGATCAGATCGCTCCCGTTCCTGGAAGCCTTGAGAATCCTCAGCGCGGTTTTCCAGTCCTGGGAAGGGTCCAGCACGGCGATATATTCAACAAAATCCTGGAGCATGGTAATAAGCGCGCCCGCCTTGCAGCCGGCAAACTGGGGGAGAGTATTGAAACTGTGCTCCCTCCCCGAAAACCCAAACCTCTTCAGCAGCGCGTAATAATCAAAAGAAACAAGCTGCCCCAGGGACAGTATCCTGCTGTAACAGGAATCAATTTCCGCCCCGGCAGCCGTGTCGACGGAGGCGCATAGGGATTCGAATTCCCCCCGCAGTTCCTCGGCCAGGCGCTTGGGGTTGGTAGTTTTCGCCCGTTCCGCGATACTTTCCGGGGAAAAATTTGAAAATTTTTCCGGTATCTCCGCGCCTATATAGTGCTCGATAATCAAATTCCGCAGGGCCGCGGTCTTAATCAGGGCCGGCAGGGTCGCCTGGGCAATAGAAACAGTTTTATAGACATCGTAGAAAAAAACCGCGCATGCCGGAGTCAGCTCGCCGGTCCTGGGCCGGTAGAATTTACCGTTCCGCGTGAACCGTATCTGTTTCGCGATCGCCCTCATAGCCCGCTTTTCAACCGCTTCCGGGCTGCCGCTGTTAAAAAGAAGGGTAAAAAAATTCTGCCAAAAAGACGCCATTTATACTC
>JAIRYB010000165.1 GCA_031267955.1 Spirochaetaceae bacterium
GCGCGGCGTATCAGCGCCTGATCCACCCAGGGCCGGGCGCCGTCGTGGATCAGAACATAGGCAGGATCGCAGGATTTCAGGGCGGCAAGGGCATTGTGTACCGAGGCGCGGCGCGTGGGGCCGCCGGAAACGCAGCGGATATACCCTCCCGGAAAAGCCGGGGCTTCCGCTTTGCCGGGAACGGGCGGCGCAGGGCGGCCCGGGCCGGGAAGCAGCGGCAGGGCGGCGAGGGCGGCCTGTTCCCCGCCCGGCGGCACGGTAATCACTATGCAGCAGATGCCTTCCACAGAGGCAAAAGCCGCCACAGCCGCGCCCAGCACGGTAAGCGCCTTCCCCCCTGAATCAAAACAGCCGCCCAGGGGGCGGTACTCTTTCTTGACGCCGCCCATACGCGCGGAGGAACCGGCGGCTGTAATTATGACGGCAATCTTTTTCATTAGTGCCTCATCCGGTGACTGTCACCGATTTTAGCAAATATCGCCGCGATCGCGCAACGGGACTTTTCGGTAAGATTTGCCATGAGGCAATGCGCCCACTTTCATTCACAGGATTTTTCCTCTATAATTACAGGATCATGGCGTTGGACCCCGCAAACCCTCTGATTGTTCAGAGCGATCGAACTTTGCTTCTTGATGTACATGCTCCGCTTGCGGAAGCTGCCCGGATTGCCATTATGCCCTTCGCGGAACTGGAAAAATCCCCGGAGCATATCCACACTTTCCGGATTACGCCGCTTTCCCTGTGGAACGCGGCCGGCGCGGGTTTTACGCCCCGAGATGTGATCAAAGCCATGGAAGCGTACACGCGTTACCCAATTCCTTTAGGCGTACTCGAAAGTTTCGGGGATACGATGGCCCGCTACGGAAAGGTCCGTATGACCGCCGCCGGAGAACCCGGCGGGGACGCGGAAAAACTGGCCCTCATTGTTGACAACAAGGCTGTCAAGGCGGAAATTGCCGCCGCCAAGGCGCTGGACAAATACCTGGAAAAAACAGCTTTGGGTTTCAGCCTGAAACTTACCGACAGGGGTTCTGTAAAACGGGAGCTTATCAGGCTGGGCTGGCCGGTTAAGGACGAGGCGCCCCTGGCGAACGGGGAGCCTCTTGAAATATGTTTGCGGGAACAGTGCGCGTCGGGGAAGGAATTCATTCTAAGGGATTATCAGAAAGAGGCCGCCGCTTCCGCCGCCGGGGACGGGGGGCCGGGTACCGGCTACGGGGTGATCGTGCTTCCCTGCGGTTCCGGGAAAACAGTCGTGGGCATGGCCTTTATGTCCCTGCTTAAAACCAACACCCTGATCCTCACGACGAATGTGGCGGCGGTACACCAGTGGATGGACGAGCTTCTGGATAAAACCCTGCTTGACAAAGATCAGATCGCCGAATATTCGGGGGATTCCAAATCCGTGGCCCCGGTTACGGTGGCCACCTACCAGATACTCACCTGGCGGCCGGTGAAGGACGGCCCTTTTCCCCATTTCAGGCTTTTCCGGGAAAGGCCCTGGGGCCTTATCATCTATGACGAAGTGCATCTGCTGCCCGCGCCGGTGTTCAGGGTTGCGGCGGAACTACAGGCGGTAAGGCGGCTGGGGCTGACCGCGACGCTGGTGCGGGAAGACGGCGCGGAGGACGCGGTGTTCAGCCTGGTGGGGCCCAAGCGCTACGATGTCCCCTGGAAGGACCTTGAGAGCAAGGGCTGGATCGCCTGCGCCTTTTGCACGGAGATCCGGCTCGATCTGCCGGAAGAACTCAAAGCGCTTTACGCGGTGGCCTCTCCCCGGGAGAAGTACCGCGTTGCAAGCGAGAATCCTTTAAAAAGAATAGTAGTCGCGCAGCTTGTGGAGAACCACCGCGAGGATTATATTCTGGTCATTGGCCAGTATATCAGCCAGCTCGAGTCGATAGCGCGGCTGCTCAGGGCGCCGCTTATCACCGGGAAGACCCCCAACGCCGAGCGCGAGCGGATATACGGCGAATTCAGGCGGGGGAAGCTCCCGGTGATCGTGGTTTCCAAGGTCGCCAATTTCGCCATCGATCTGCCGGACGCCTCGATGGCCATCCAGGTGTCCGGTTCCTTCGGCTCGCGGCAGGAAGAGGCCCAGCGGCTGGGGCGGATTTTGCGGCCCAAGCCCGCGGCAGAAGGCCTTCCCGGGCGGAATTCCTGGTTTTACACGCTGGTGTCCCGTTTTACGGTGGAAGAGGATTTCGCGGCGAACAGGCAGAAATTCCTCGCGGAGCAGGGTTACAAGTACACGATCCAGCACTGGACCGGGGAAGAACTGGGAGGGCCGCATGAATAAAAAAAGCCCGTCCGCCTGGCGGTTCAGGTCCCAGGATGAATGGAAATCCTGCCTCCTTACCCTGCCGGATACCGCCTGCTTTGATCTTCTGAGAAGCGTTTTCGGGAATATCAAAACCCCGTTCAACAAACAGCAGCTTATGGAAAAACTGACGGCGTTTCTGTCGCGGAAAGAAATCCAGGACACTATCGCCGCGTACATCAATACCGACGATCACCGGATCATCGCCGCTGTCACGCTGCTCGGCGAGCCGTCCCCGGCGGAGCTTGAGAATTTTTTTGCCGGGGAGTATTCCTGCGCGGAATTCCACAGCCTGCTCCTCAACCTGGAAGAACGGCTTATCCTGTACCGCCTCCGCGAGGAGGGGAATTACCGCATCAGCCTTAATCCGCTTCTGGAGCCGGTACTTTCCCCTTTCATAGCGGACAGATCGGTTTTGTTCCCGTCGTTTCCCGGCGGGGAAGATGCGGGGCAGGCAGCGGCGCGGCAGCCGCTTGACGACAGGGTCTTCGCCGCTATCATCGCCTTTGTCGCCGCCCAGGGGGAAGCCCAGAAAGATTTTTTCAAAACAGACGGGGGGATACGGAAAAAAATTGTTGACGACAGCAGGCAGATCTTTCCGAATCTGGATATCTGGCCCGTTGTCGAAGGGCTGCGGTCTATTGGCCTTCTTGAAACAGACGGGATAAGCCTGGCGCCCGAGAAGAAGAAGCTGGTTTCTTTCGGGAGGCTGAATTTCAGGGAACGGCTGGAATACCTTGCCGCGGGAATTTACGCGGCCCCCCAAAGCCCCGAAACCGACAACTGGTATTTCCGCCGGGGGTATATCCGGAATCTTGCCCGCTTTATCCACCGTTTTATATCGACATTTGACTGCGGAAGGCTTTATCCCCGGCGGACATTGCTCCGGTTTGCGGAAATTCAGGAGAAGAACAACAGCGGCGCGCTTTTCCGTAACGAAGGCGGGCCGCCGCCCGCGCCCGATCTGGTTGCCGGGGAGACCGGGCGTTTTCTCTCGGTCCTTGAAACCGCGGGCCTGCTCCGGGCGGCCGGGGAAAATTCCGGCGAGGCTGTTTACGCGCTAGAAGATCTGCCGGACGAAGATGTTTTTCCGGACGCGCCTTTCGCGCCCGAAAGCCGGAGCGGGGCGCAGCAGCCCCCGGAGCAGCCGGTGATCGCCATGGATACGCCCTTCTCCTGCATTCTGTACCCCGGAATCGACTTTTCCGACGCGGCAACCCTGGCTTCTTTCTGCGACTGCCGGGAAACAGGCGCCACGGTACGCTTCGAGCTTACCCGCGATTCAGTAGTCCGGGGTTTTGACCGCGGGCTTAGGGCGGAGGAGATGATCGGGGTTCTAGAGCGGCTTTCGCTGGGCGCGCCGGATCAGAATCTGGCCTGGACGGTAAAAGACTGGGAAAACCGCTACTCGGCGGTATCGCTGTTCCAGGGTACGGTGCTGACCCTGTCGGAGGACAGGCGCTACCTTGCCGAAACAGGGATGCTGTCGTCGCTCATCTGCCGGACCCTGGCCCCGGGGGTGTACCTTCTGGCCCTTGCCGGCAAGGACGAGGCCGCCCGGATTCTGCAAAAAGCCGGGGTGGACATTATAGCCCAGCCGCCCTTGATTTTGCCCGACGAAAACAGTTATTCTGCGCTTGCCTATTCGCCCTACCCGTCCGTCGGCAGTTTCGGCGTTTCCGTTCCGGGCGCGGGCGATCGCGGCGAGGGCGGACCCGCCTGCCCGCCGGAAGATCGGGAAGAGCGGGCGAAAGCCGCGGAAGAGCGGAAGGGCAAGCTCCGCGAAGCCCTGCGGAAAAGCGGGCTGCCCAAGCCGGATCAGGACGATCTCGCCGCCCGTATCGACAGGCGGCAGATTGTAAGCGAATCCCAGCTTACGGGCGGCGTGGCGCGGCACGAAAAAATCGAGGCGCGGAATCTGGATTATGTGGGCAAGACCGTAGTCGCCAAACAGGCCATCGCCAGCGGGTCCCTGGTAGAAGTCCTGCTTCCTTCCGCGGAAGGCGGGGGAAAGCGGATTCTGGGAACGCCCCAGGCGCTGGAAAAGTCTGGGGGGGAAACAGTTTTGCTGCTGCGCCCGCTTGCGCGCGGCGGCCCGGGCAAAGAAAAGCAGGAAGATGAAATGAGAATCCCCCTGGGGAAGATCAGCCTTTTGCGCTGGATAAAGCAGTCGATATTTACCGGATAAGGCGCGCGGTATCTTCCCTCAGGCCGAAGCCCTCGTGCTTCCCGCTGTCGCCCACAGGCTCGATGTGGACCATGATGTCGTAGACCCCTTCCACCCGGCTTTTTATGGCAAGCTCCACCTCGGTCGCGATAAGGTGAGCCTCGCGTACCGTGATATCCGGGTTGACCTCGATGTCGATATCGATGTCCCAAAGCCCGGCAATACGCCGCATACGGGTGCGGTGCGGATTCCCCGCCTTTTCCACCGAACGGACCGCCTCGAACACGGCCCTGTAGGATTCGACGCTGCTCCCGTCCATCAATTCGGCGTTGGCTTCCAGGAAAATCCCCACAGCCTGTCTGATTACCCAAAAGCCCACCAGGACCGCCACTGCCGAATCGATTATCGCCTTGTTGAACAGCAGCGACAGAAAGAGGCCCAGCAGTACCGCCACGGAAATAAGCACATCGCCGGCCATATTTTTGACGTTCGCGCGGAGCATGGCGGAACCGGTTTTTTTACCGAACAGGTACTGGCTCCAGGCCAGAAGCAGTTTCCCGGCTATTGAAATAGCCGTCACGATTAACGCCGGGGCGCCGGGTACTTCCGCGGCCTTGCCGAACAGCAGATTCCCGGCCGAACTGAGGATGAGCTGGCCCCCGGCGAAGAACAGGGTCAGGGACAGCAGGGCGGTAGCTATGGTTTCCGCCCGTCCGTGGCCCCAGGGATGTTCGGCATCCGCCGGCCGGGAAATCACCCGGGCCACAAACAGGGACATGATCGCGATAAACACATCGACGCCCGAATCAATGCCGTCGCCCACAACGGCGAGGCTCTGCGTGTACAAGCCCGCGCTTATTTTAAGCGCCGAAAGCGCGAAATTCCCCAAAATGGCGGTAATCGATGCCGCCTGGATAAGGGACGCCCGCTTTTTGATTGACCCGTCTGTCATCCTATAATTTTAAGCCCAAACCGCGCGGGGTACTGTTTTTTCGATAAAATTTATCCGGAAATTTGGCGGCTGACACCCCTGCGTTCTCTTCCGGCATCCTCTTCAGATTACCCGGAGATTACTCCCCCCGCAGCCGGCGGTTTTCTTCTTCCAACCGCCGTATTTGTTCGTCCCTTGCGGCTAACTGCTCCCGGTATTCGGCGGCGGCCTGGTTGTACCCTAATTCCTTGCCTTCATCCCGTACATAGGCTTCCCGCGCCTTGCGTACCCGCCTGGCGTCGTTCAGGTCGTCTATGAACCACCGTATCTCCTCACGCAGAGTCAGACGGCGGTATTCCTTTACCGCCCCCTTTACTTCCGGGTATTTCGATGCCAGCATCGCCATCTCCTCCTCCGTCTTACACGCAAGAAATTTTAGATGCGGCCACAGCGCCGTGCCGTCATCTTCAACAGGAAGTTTCCTTAGCTCTATTATAACGATCTTCTGCAAATCCGTAAACGGTTCCGGCGCCCCGTCTTCCTGG
>JAIRYB010000200.1 GCA_031267955.1 Spirochaetaceae bacterium
TTTTCTCGTAACCTACGAGACTTACATTAGCGGCTTTTGTCATGGAATCGGCGGCTTCGATTGCTCCAACCAATCCCTTTGTTTCTACCATTCCCAATGCTTCCTGTGTCATAAGCTAATCTCCTTCATATTAGATTTTAGTAACTTGACCTTTCCCCGATTACAGCGGGGAGGACTTCCGCAGATCTTTACCATATCTCTCTCCTTGACCATGGGATTGCACCCCGCAAAAACCGCAGAAGTGCCAATTAATGGTAGACCCGCATTTTTCCGCTGTCAAGAAAAAAATACATTCTTTGAAAGATTATACATTTCCAAGATCCGCGGGCATTCACAGACAAGGCGGGGCGGCTATCGGGCCTGCAACTTGGGGCCTTTGTAAAATTGCCGGGCCTTGAAATTGGCCGAACACATGACGCCTTAAAAAAGGCCGCCAGGAGTTTGTTGCGCTTTGCGCATAAAATGCAACAGGCTGCTAGCCGCCCCTGTTTCCCTGTAGCATAACACGCGGCAATATGCTATGATTCGCTTGACCCGGCGTAGTCTGGGCTATTCTTATATCCGCAAAACCGGCCCCCTTCGGCCCGGGAATTTGTTGCGGGCGGCAAAGGATCCAATCGTGGTACATATCGGCGTTGTTTTTCTGGTTATCTTCCTGGCGGTTATGACCGCCATCGGCATCTGGGGCATGAAGCGGACCCGGACCCTGGGCGATTTCTTTCTGGGGGGGCGGACCCTGGGGCCCTGGGTTTCGGCGGTTGCCTACGGCACCTCGTACTTTTCCGCGGTGATCTTCATCGGGTTCGCGGGTACCCAGGGCTGGCAGTTCGGGCTTAGCTCCCTGTGGATAGCCCTGGGCAACGCGGTGATCGGGGCCGGGGCCGCGTGGCTTGTCCTGGCGCGCCGTACCCGGCGCATGACCCAGAACCTGGACACCATGACCATGCCGGAATTCCTCCAGGAACGCTACGGCGCGCGGCATTTAAAGCCGGTGGCCGCCAGCGTGATCTTTTTCTTCCTCCTGCCTTACTCCGCCTCGGTCTTTAAGGGCCTGGGGCACCTTTTCGAAACAGTTTTCGGCATTCCCTACGATATCGCCCTGCTTGTTATGATCGCCTTTACCGGCGTTTACCTTATCCTGGGCGGCTATTTCGCCATTGCCATTACGGACTTTATCCAGGGGATTATCATGTTCGCCGGCGCCGCGGTAATGGTCCTGGTGCTGTCGGGACGGGGCGGCGGCTATTTTGAGATGATAGGCAAAACTGCCGAAGCCTACGCGGCCCATATACCCCCGGGGCAGCGGCCGTCGGCGCTTACCGTATTCTCCCTGGTATTTATGACCAGCTTCGGTACCTGGGGCCTTCCCCAGATGACGCAGAAATTCTACGCCATTAAGAACGAGGCGGTGATCCCGAAGGCGGCTGTCGTGACAACGGTTTTCGCCCTGATGATAGGTTTCGCGGCTTACTCCACCGGGGCCTTTGCCCACGTGTTTTTCGACCTTGGCACGGTCCCGAGAACCGCCGCCGGGGAAATCAGCTACGATCTTATCGTTCCCACCCTGCTCACCGGCCATCTGCCGGAGCTTCTCCTCTCCCTGATACTGCTCCTGGTACTTTCCGCCTCCATGTCCACGCTGTCCTCTCTGGTGCTGGTTTCTTCGTCTTCGGTGGCCATCGACCTCTACCCCTCCAGGCAGACCGCCGAAACCGGTAAGGACCGTTCTGTGGCGATGATGCGGCTTTTGGCCGGGGTCTTTATTATTATTTCGTATTTTATTTCGCGCTTCCAGATCGGCATCATCGTGTACCTGATGTCTTTAAGCTGGGGCGCGGTTTCCGGATCCTTCGCGGCGCCCTACATCTACGGCCTTTACTGGAAACGTACCAGCAAGGCGGCGGCCTACGCCGGGCTTTTTTCCGGGCTGGCGATAGAGATCGTTCTGTTCTTCGCCCTCGGCGCGTCCCAGTCCCCGCTTGCCGCGTCCGTCGCCATCCTGGCGCCCTTCGCCGTGGTGCCGCTGGTGTCGCTCCTTACCCCGCCGCCCGGGGAAGAACTTCTGAAAAAGGCGTTCGAGGGGGTTTAGAACCGGGCCGGCAGGACGCCGGCTGCAACGGATCCATGAGTTTTTGCAAAGCAAAAACTCACAGCAAGGGATAGGAGGGGGCGCGAAGTGCGCCACCGCAGGACCGGACAAGAGGGGCGGTCCGAGGAGGCCGGAGCGGGTACCGCGGAGCCCCGGATAGCCCGGTTTTTTTGCGGTTTACCGCAAAAAAATGCGCCCGGATTCTGAATCAGGATAACAATTTCAATTGTGTCCGGGTATCGGCAAGCGGCGCGCTGTAATCCCGCTACCCGCTCTCCCCGGGCACGGGGATCGGGTATTCGCCGGTAAAACAGCCCAGGCAGTAGCCGCCGCGGCCGGCGGGGATTTCCGGGCTGCCGAGGGATTCCAGAAGGCCCTCCACCGAAATAAAGGCCAGGCTGTCCGCGCCCAGGGAGCTGCGGAGTTCGGAGACGCTGTTGGCATTGCTGATAAGATCCCTGCGGTGGGGGGTGTCGATGCCGAAATAGCAGGGGAAACGTACCGGCGGCGAGCAGACCCGGAAGTGTACTTCACTGGCCCCGGCGGCCCGCAGTATCGAAACCAGCCGGCGGCTCGTGGTCCCCCGGACAATGGAATCGTCGATCACAACCACCCGCTTGCCCCTTACCTCGCTGTGTATCACATTGTGCTTTACCGAAACAGCCTGTTCCCGCACAGCCTGGTCCGGGGAGATGAAGGTGCGGCCTACGTACTTGCTTTTTACAATCCCCATGCCGAAGGGGGTGCGGGTAGCCCTGCCGTAACCGATGGCCGCCGGAATCCCCGAATCCGGCACCCCGATAACCAGGTCCGCGGCAACCGCCGATTCCCTGCCCAGGATTTCCCCGGCCTGTACCCGCGCGCCGTACACGTCAACCT
Organism: Spirochaetaceae bacterium; assembly: GCA_031267955.1. Classification (GTDB taxonomy): domain Bacteria; phylum Spirochaetota; class Spirochaetia; order Treponematales; family Breznakiellaceae; genus JAIRRR01. Next base: position 2,969 of record JAIRYB010000200.1, read on the forward strand.
TGTCGATTATGCTGTCCGGCCGGGCGAAGTAGACGTACTCAAAGGAACAGACCGCCCGGCGGGTTTTTTCGCTAAAGGTGAACGACAGCATCTGATCCCGGGTGATGATCACCAGTTCGCCGGGTTCCACATCCCGGGCAAATTTGCCGCCCACCGCGTCGATGGCGCAGGATTCGCTTGACAGTATCCAGCCGTCCTCGAGAGTCCCCAGGCACAGGGGCCTTATGCCGTTGGGGTCCCGCGCGGCCACCATGGCGTCGCCGGTCAGAACGGCCAGGGCGTAGGATCCTTTGACAAATTTAATCGTGTCGGTCAGGGCTTTTTCCAGCCCCTTTTTGTAGTTTTTCGCGATAAGGTTTACGATAACCTCGCTGTCGCTGGAAGAGGTAAAACCAATCCCGGCGTCTTCCAGCAGTTCCCGAACTACATCGGCATTGGTCAGGGTCCCGTTGTGGGCGACCGCGATGGAGCCGAGCTTGAAACGGCTTACAAAGGGCTGGGCGTTTTCCAGGACGCTGGAACCCACGGTGGAATAGCGTACATGCCCGATAGCCGCGGGACCCTTCAGGCAGCCTATTGTTTCGGGATTGAACACATCGCCGACCAGCCCCATCCCCTTGCGGCACTCGATGTTCCCGCCTTTGGCCGCCGCTATCCCCGCGCTCTCCTGCCCCCGGTGCTGCAGCGAAAAAAGCCCATAATACACAAGGGGCGCTACGTCCCTGCCGGCATTTTTGCTGAATATACCGAACACGCCGCATTCTTCATGTAACTTATCCTCCGGATAAGTTACATGAAGTAATTTGTCTTCATCACCCTCCACGCGTCCCCTCCTGATTCTGGCAGCCGTCCGAATGAAGAACCCCGCCGAAAGGCGGGTTCTTGGGTATTAGACCCCCCTCGAATAACCGCGGCCGTCCGGATTATCCGATCCTGTTAAGAATTTCCTCGTATGCCTCTTTTACATTCCCCAGATCCCGCCGGAAACGGTCCTTGTCGAGCTTCTTGCCGGTCGCGGCGTCCCAGAACCGGCAGGTATCCGGGGAAATCTCGTCGGCCAGTACCAGGCGGCCGGAAGAGGTAACGCCGAATTCCAGTTTAAAGTCGATGAGCCTTATCCCCCGGTCAAGAAAAAAGGCCTTGAGCACGTCGTTTACCTTAAAGGCAAGCGTTTTGATCTTTTCAATTTCCCCAAAAGTGGCGGCGCCTATAGCCGCCGCGTGATATTCGTTGATAAGCGGGTCGCCCAGGGCATCGTCCTTGTAGGAAAGCTCGAATACCGTGGTTTTAAGCTCCTGCCCTTCGGAAAGGCCCAGGCGCTTGGCCATGGAGCCTGCCGCCACATTCCGCACAATTACTTCCAGGGGTATGATGCGCGTCTTCCTGCAAACCATGTCCCGGTCGTCCAGCCGTTCCACAAAGTGGGTGGGGACAGCGGATTTTTCCAGGAGGGCAAAAAGCCCGGAGGCGATCTTGTTGTTCAG
>JAIRYB010000031.1 GCA_031267955.1 Spirochaetaceae bacterium
CACGAGGTGTCTTGGAGGACGCCCGGAGACATAATCGGCGTTGCTGGATATTTCGGCGAATAGCGCCCTGGAAAAGGCTGGGGTTCCGGCCCCGGCTGAATAGTTACAAGAATTTGTAACAAAGGGCATTGACAATTTGCCGGTATCCAATATACTCTGATATATCTGCAATTTAACTATCCTATAATGCATTAAAGGAGCTGTGAATGAAACGGATATTCATTCTTGTAGTTATCGCTTTGTTTACCGTAGGGGCTTTGATAGCCGAAGAGGCCGTGCTTATCGATTTCAGCAAACTTGCGGTGGATCTCTATGTTGATCCGGGTAATCCGTCCGGCGGCGACGGTGAAACCGAGGAAAGCGGGGATCAGGAAAACAACCAGAACCGTCAGACCATGATGGACTTCTCCACTGTAGCCGGTAATAACTATACCAATGAGCAAAAACAGGTGATGAAGACCTCCCTTGCCATCCCCAATTGGGATGTCAGGCTTTCATCTTCGTCCCAGAATGTGACCAATTTGGTTTTGACCTTTGCCAAAGAAGTCGCTTCCAAGCAGTGGGAAAAGGTAATGGGCATCAGGATACATTTCCCGCTGGAGAATTTCAACGGTTCCGCCCGTGTGGTGCCGCCTTTTGAAATTCCCGCCTATGACTGGGACACGGTCGGCGATGACGGCGCTGTTTCCAGGCCTGAAGACGAGGATCGCAGCCAGCCGAGCCGTTTCGAGGACGGTTACGGCGTGGTCAAGAACGTCGGCACCCTCAAGGCGCTGGCGGTCAATGTTTATGGCCTTAACTTCCCCCATTCCCTTGCCGCCATCCTGATTGACAGCGAAGGCCGGGAAAGAATCGTCGAATTGGGCAGCCTGATGTACGAGGGCTGGCGGGAGCTTACCTGGCGGAATCCCCAGTATGTCTCCGAAGTCAGGAACCGGGAATTGAGGCTCTACCCCCTGTACCCCACTTCCACGCCTTTTGTAAAATTCGGCGGCTTCCTGGTTAAGCGCGACGGCGCCGCGGTGGGCGGGGATTTTATCGGTTACTTTAAAGACGTAAAAATTATCTACGATAAGGCTGTTCTTGACACCGACAGGGATATCGATGACGAAGCCGAGTGGAGGATCATCGAAACCCGGGAAGACGCGAAAAAGCGGTTTGAAGTACAGCGTTTCGGCAACACCCAGGTCCAGCGGTATCTGGAAAACCAGAAGAAGGCTACTGAAGACAGTTTCACCGAAACTGCGACGAACGGCGGGGAAGAAACCCAGTAGTTCGGGGGGAAATCCCGGGCCTTCCGGCCCGGTATTTCCCGTAAAAGGTTTTGCCGGGTCTCCTGAATTTGGCGATCGTGCCGGGGTTAGCGGCAAAGCCGTAATTAAAGCTGTCTAAAGAACCTTGAAGGTTTTTCGGGCAGCTTTTTTTGTCTCATTTTTACCGGGTTATTGTGGTTATGGACAAAATCAGCCGCTTTCCTGATAAGAGGAAGCTTCAGAATAACTATGAAAAACACGCGGAGGCGCGCCGCCGGATTACCAGGGAGCTGGAAATTCGTATAGAGGAGGCGCTCAAACCCCTGCCTTCGCACGTACTGGTAAAGGCGCGGCACAAGGATTTCCAGAGCTACCATAGAAAATACCTCAAACTTTTGCGCCAGAAGCAGGAAACAGCCGGGGGGCCTGTTAAAATCACCGATTTAATAGGTATCAGGGTGGTCTGCCCTTTTATCGAAGAGCTTTCCCTGGTGGAAGATGCGCTTAAAAAGAATTTCGACGTTATCGAGGTCGAGAGGAAAGGGTCGGATCATACTTTCAGGGAATTCGGCTATCAATCCATCCATCTGCTTATTACCATCCCCGCCGGCATTACGGAAAAGTACGGCAATGCGGACTGTGACGCGGCGGAAATCCAGATACGCACGATCCTCCAGGACGCCTGGGCGGAAGTGGAGCATGAAATTGTCTACAAGGCGGAATTCAACCCCTTTGACGAGCCGATGAAGCGCAAGCTCGCCGCGGTAAACGCCAGCCTTGCCCTGGCGGATACTATTTTTCAGGAAATACGCAGCTACCAGCGCCAGCTTAACGGGGAGCTGGAAAAACGGCGCGGTTCTTTTTACAAAATGGTCGAGGATTTCACGGACGCGCGTATCTTTGCCGGAGAATCCCCTTCCGGCCCGCTTCAGGAGGCCGGGCTTGCCGCCCCGATTGACATTGCGGGCAAATCCATCGACGATTTGCTCCTCCTGGCCCTTTCCGCCCATAACAACAGCCGTTTCCCCGAAGCCGTCAGCCTTTACAGCCGTATCCTCGAAATGGACCCGAATCCCGGCATCACCTCGCTTATCTATAAACACCGGGGCATGGCGAACTTTGCCCGGTCCCAGTACCATGACGCTATTGGTGATTTTACAAAGGCCATGGAACTGGACGGCCAGTCCTACAAGGCCGCTTATTACCGGGGCATTGTCAGGTCCGTACTCCAGCAGTACGAGGCGGCAATCGAGGATTTTACCCTGTCGCTCGACATCCACCCCTACCAGTCCTTCTGCCATTTCCGCCGGGCGCAGGCCTACTACCACATCGGGGACTATCCTGAAGCCCTGGCGGACTGCGAAACCTCCCTGTCCCTCTGGCCCGGTTCCCCGGCCAAGGTTTCTGTGGAAAAATTCCGCGCCCTCGTTTTAAGCAAGCTCAAGATGTAAGCGCCGCACGGCAAACTGCCGGCGTCCGGAGCGGACTCACATTAAATTCATCTTTGCCCCTTAACTTTCCGATAATAGGCTTAGGACTATTCTATCAGGAGGGACCATGAGTTCCGGCAGGTTATTTTGGGTACTGGGTTTTATTTCGTTTGCGGCGCTTGTTCCGGCCTCTGCCTACACCGTCTCTTTTGTAGTAGCGGAGATAGGGATTCCCGAAGGGCAGGGCGTTTCCGAATACAGCAATTTTTGGGAAAGCGGCCTGCTCGATGTGTTTTTTGACGCCGGCCATATTGTAAGCAACGGGCATGTTTTGCGGCTGGGCGCGCCTCCCGCGAAACAGTTCCCCGACGAAGCGGCCGAAACCCTCTCCGAAGCAAACGCCGGGGGCGCCGATTATTTTATCCTGGCCCTGCTGGATTACCGGGTAAGCGGCGCCCCGGATACTTCCCCAATACCCAAACCAAAACAGGTATCCTTAAGGCTTTTTAAAACCAACCCTTTCCGGTTTATCAGGGAAGAGAAATTCGCGGGTTTCCAGGAACCCCGGGCCGGGGAAGATTTTATCAGCGCTAAACGGGCCGCGATGAAAATACTTCCTTATCTGGAGTGAATGTAATGAAAAGAATCGCGTTCTTTGGCTTTGTGATACTCGCCGCGCTGCTCTGCGTAAGCGCCTCCGTCTGGGAAGGGGCCGCCTCGGTTAGCCTTAACGGCGAACTGCCCGAAGAAGGCTACTATGTGGCGACCAAATCCTTTCCCCGGAATACTGTTGTGGATGTTACAAACCTGGAAACCAGCCAGACTATCCGGGTGATTGTGGCTTCCGGGCTGGATTCGCCGGGCCTGCTGGCGATTCTGTCCAAAGACGCGGCCGGCGCTATCGGGCTTCACGCCAGGTTTGTCGGCCGCATACGCATGACCATGCCTTCGGAACCTGTGGGTTTTTCCCGGTTTCCCGACGAGCTTGACACTTCCGGGGACCCGGACTTTGACCCGGCCGCCGCAATCGCGGCCGCCAGGGATTCGGGTTTTGACGTTAAACAGGCTGCCGATGAGATGAAAAAAGATCCCGCCGCGGAAAGCGGCGCCCCCGTTGCGGGTGATACAGGTTCTTCCAGGCCCATAGCGCCCAACCCCGCCGCGGCGGATATCGTGGACCTTCCTGAATCTCGTTCACCCGCCCAGGAAAGGGCGAGGGAAGATTCAGGGGGGAGTGGTAGCGTCCCGGCGGCCAATACCGCTACCGTACCGGGCGTTTACGGTTACACGCCTGAACCTGTGATCGTTTCCGGCGCGGCCAATACGCCTTATCCCGCCGAACAGGCGCCGGAAAAACTCGAACCGGGGATGACTCCCCAGAGGCCGGCGCCTTCGGCGCCCGCGCCCCTTGTCGCGTCTTCCTCGTCCGCCCCGGCGCCCCTGCCCCCGGCGGAGTTCTCCCTGATCCCCGCCGAACAGCGGCCCCCTGAATCTCCTTATCCGGAGCTCCCGCCCGAGGCCGAAATAGCCCCCCTGAGGGGGCCGGGGGAAGCTTATGCCGGGCGGTCCGTTCTTGAACAGTACGTCATCCCGCCAATCGGGAGCCGGCCCCCGGCGGTGGCTGTCCAGGCCGAGCCGGTGATAGAACCCCTGGTCCCCCCGATTGAAAGGGCCGCTCCTCCTGTCCCTGAAATCATTACCGAAGTAACCATTGTAGAGGCCAATCCGGCGGCGCCTGAGGTTTCGCCCTTTACGGAAGCGCCTCCTCCAATAGAAGCCCCGCCCCGGGTCCCTGCCACGGTAAGCGGGACAGGCGTTTTTTCCGTCCCGGTGATAAACAGCCTGGAAAGGGGAAAGTACTACCTCCAGCTGGCGGCGTACAGCCTTCCCGAACTTGTGGAAACCGAGCTTTCGCGGATAAGCACCGTCTACCCCCTGGCTGTCCAGGAAAGCGGCGGTTCCGGAAAGCCCCTGTACCGTATCCTTATAGGCCCGGTAAATTTAGGGGAAAGCGGCGCGCTGCTGCAGCGTTTCAAAGCGTCCGGCTACCGGGACGCCTTTGTCCGCAAAGAAGGGTAGGGGAACCGCCAGGGGCAGAACCATTTGCTTTCAAGTACCGCGAAACTGCCAAAAGGTGAAGATTTTTAACCACAACGAACACAAAGGGAAGAAGAAGGTTTGAAGGCAAAGTCAGGATACTATTTTTCAACGTGTCCTCCGTGATCCTTGGTGCCCTCCTGCGTTTTTCTTCAAAATTGCATGATTTTGAGGGAATTTTGACAGCCGAAAAGGTAAACGCGATTGCCCTGCTTCCCGCCTGAGGATAAATTGCACAAATCTTCCCTTTATTGTATGATGTCCGGAAGGTTTGGTTTTGCATGAAAATTGAAGTTTACTCGCCGACTATCAGGCGTAAAGAGATGGACGCGGTTCTTACCG
>JAIRYB010000083.1 GCA_031267955.1 Spirochaetaceae bacterium
GGCATCAAGGCCCTTTCGCTCCCAATCGGCTCATTGAGGGGCCGCCGGCCCCTTCCGGGCTAAAAGCCCCTTCATTCCGCCGATTTTCGCTATCCCCCGCAGGTGACTGAATAGTTACATTATTTCAGCGCGGGCCCCCGGATCTGCCCCGAACCGCTTATACGGTACTTTATCGTGGTCAGGGCTTCAAGCCCCATAGGCCCCCGCGCGTGGAATTTCTGGGTACTGATCCCCAGTTCCGCGCCGAAACCGAACTCGCCGCCGTCGGTAAACCTGGTGGAGGCGTTGGTATATACACAGGCGGCGTCTACCCGCCGGCAGAATTCCTCCGCCGAGCGCAGATTGGCGGTAAGGATAGCCTCGGAATGGCGCGTACCGTAGCGGTTGATGTGTACAATTGCCTCCTCAAGGGAATCCACGGTTTTTACCGCCAGGATATAGTCCAGAAACTCGGTTTCCCAGTCTTCGGGAACCGCGTCTTTAAGGGCAAGGCCTTCCGGCGGGGACGCGCCTATAGCCGCCCTGGAGCGGGCGTCGCAGCGGAGCTCCGCCCTGCCCGCGAAGACCCCCGCCAGGAGGGGCATGAGCGCCGCTACAGCGTCCCGGTGGACCAGCACCGTTTCCACGGCATTGCAGGCGCCGGGCTTTTGCATCTTGGCGTTTTCGATAATGGCCGCGGCGTCCCGCATATCCGCGCCGGCTTCCACGTAAATGTGGCAGTTGCCTTCGCCTGTTTCAATGACCGGGACCCGCGCGTTGTCCGCCACCCGGCGGATAAGCTCCCGCCCGCCGCGGGGAAGCACCACGTCGATCTTGCCCCGCGCGCCGAGAATCTCGTCAACCTCGTCCCGGCTTTCCGAAGGGGTAAGCTCCACCGCGCCGGGAACGCCGCCCGAATCCCGCAGGCCGCGCTTTATCTCCGCCGCCAGTGCCCGGTTCGATTCCCTTGCCGCCCGCGATCCCCTCAGCAGTATGGCGCATCCGGCCTTGTACGCCAGGCTAAAGGCGTCGGCGGTAACATTGGGCCTTGACTCGTAGATAAGCGCCGCCACCCCCAGAGGCACGCTGATCTGCTCCACCAAAAGGCCGTTGGGCAGGGTCCAGCCCGCCCTGATCCTGCCTATAGGGTCCTCCTGGCGTACCACCGTGGCGATTCCCCCGATAATCCCGTCGAGCCGTTTTTCGTCGAGCAGGAGCCGGTCCAGCAGGGCTTCTTTCATGCCTTCTTTCCGCGCCCGATCAAGATCCGCCGCGTTGGCGGCAAGAATGGCTTTCCTCCCGGCGTCAATAGCGCCGATAACCCCGCCCAGCGCCCTGTCTTTTTTTTCCCGGTTTTGAAGGGCCAGTTCCGCCTGGGCCGCCCGCAGGGATTCAAAAACAAAATCCAGGGAATTCATTTTGGGCTCCTATACTGAAAATTATGGCTGTATGGTAGCATTAAACGTTCCGGCTGTATACGCCGTTTTACGGCCCCCGCGACAAACGCGGCCGCAAGCCCGGAGATGCCGCGTCAGCCCTCTTTTTTGTCCGGGCCGTATTTCGCGGCATTATCGGCCGCAGCCAAAGTATCCGGTTCCGCCTCCCCGCAGTAATAATTGTATTCATCGCTTTTATTTCCAATTTCAAATATCTTTTCCTTAACTTCCCTGATACAGGCTTCAAGGTCCTTGGTAATATCACGGCCCCAAAAATGAAAAACCGTCCAGCCCATGCGGTCCAATTTCAAATCGATCTCATTATCGCGATCAATGTTCCGCTCGATTTTCCGTATCCAGTAATCGCGGTTTGTCCGAAGCCGGTCTTTTCTTGAATTCCAGTCCTTGCCGTGCCAGAATTCGCCGTCGCAAAAAATGGCAATTTTGCTTTTTGTAATCGCTATATCGGGTTTTCCGGGCAGCTTGTTGTAATTCTTGCGGTACCGGATACCTTCGCGCCACAACGCCCTACGGAATAAATTTTCTATGGAAGTATCCTTGCTTTTAATACGCGACATGCATTTATGCCGCTGCTCGGGAGTCAGAGGATCCATTTAAGTATTTTCCGTTAAATTCCGAAAATTTGGAATACTTCCCGGAGAAGGCGCTTTGCCAGGGCCTCCGTTAGCCCTGGAAAGTTAAACCCCTGAATTGTGAAATACCGGGTCTGTTTCCCGCGAAAAAGGTTTTTATGGAATCGGTAAAAACAACCGGCGTTTCCCGGCTGGGTCTTGTATTTCTGTCCGTTGCGGCGCTGTTCCTGTGTTCCTGCGCGGGGCTTTCCCGGGCGCGCCGGGCGGGACCCGATTTATCGCCGGAAGAGGCCGTTCCGCCGCCGGAATTCCCCCTTCTGGCGGCGGAACGGGCAGCCGCCAAAGTAAAGGCCGATTCCCCCGAGCTGAGGAAGTACTTCCGCCTGGAAGACGGCGATTCCGCCGGCCCATCCGGGGGGACCGGCATCCTGGTTCTGGGCGAAATCCGGGAGGGGGACCGGGAATTCGATGTCCGCTATGATTTAAGCGGGGCCCCGGACAGCCGCGGACAGATGAAAATCGGTTTTACCCTGCATGACAAAAACGCGGAATTACTGTTAAAGGACGAATTTGCCTGGAAGATCCCGGACGAACCGGGCGACAGCGCGGAAAACCCTAACGGGCTGCTTTTTGCCTTTGACGACGACTACCGCGAATCCTGGGAAAACGCCTTCGATCTCCTGGACCAATACCGGGCCAGGGTTACTTTCTTTGTCCAGGGGGATTATTCGCCATTCTGCAAAAAAGCCTTGGGCCGGGGCCACGACATCGGCTACCATACCGCCCGCCATCTGAATCTGCTCAACATTTCCCGGGGGGATTTTTACCTGGAAACGCTTGCCGGGGTGGAAAATTTCCGCCGCGAGGGAATTCCCCTGCGTTCCTTTGCCTATCCCTTCGGCCTTTCGGCCCCCTGGATGCACGAAGCCCTGAGAAGCAGTTTCCCTATCCAGCGGGGATTCGGGGTCACATTCCGGGTATACGGCAAAGATTCCATCGGAAGCGGCTATATTATCTCCCGGTCCATCGACAATATCCTTTTTAAGCGTGATGAAGATTTCGAGGCCATGATCAGCGCCATGCTCAGGACGGTAAAATTTACCGGCGGCGTCCTGCCCCTGACAACCCACGATATTTCGGGCGCGGACTGGGGCATTACCAGCAGGCGGCTGGAATACGTACTCAAAACCGCGCGGGACTTGCGCCTGCGCTTCTACCGCTACAGCGATTTTATTCTGTAGGGCGGTAGTATTGCCCTTCCCCGGCCAGTTTTTTCAGCGCGTCCGCGGTAACGCGGTAGGTAGTCCACCCGTCAAGGGGCCGCCCTCCCCGGCTCTTGTAGAATTCGATCGAAGGCTCGTTCCAGTCAAGGCAGGACCATTCCAGGCGGCCGCAGTCCCGTTCCACGGCGATTGCCGCGATCCGCGCGAACAGGGCCTTGCCGAGCCCCTTGCCCCGGTATTCGGGTTTGACAAAAAGATCTTCGATGTAAATGCCCGGCCTGCCCAGAAACGTGGAAAAGTTATGAAAATACAGGGCAAATCCCGCGGGCTTTTCCCGGTATTCGCAGATAAGGACCTCGGCGGCGCGATCCTGAAAAAGGGATTTCGCCAGCCCGTCTTCCGTGGCGCTTACCTGATCCAAAAGGCGCTCGTATTCCGCAAGGCCCCGGATAAATTCCAGAATAAGGGGGATATCCTGTTCCCCGGCGTCCCGTAAAATAACATGCCCGCTGATTCTGCGGCGGCCCATCGCGCCCCCCTGCTGAACCGGTAAAATGAAAAGCGCGCCCAAAATCCGAATTGAACCCGCAACTCCCTTTATACTAATAAAATTTTCTGGTACTGTTAAGCTATGAGTAACAGCAGTTCCAAAGGCATCCTCCTGGTTGCCGAGTCAATCCACAATATCCGCATGAATACCGCCGCCGAGCTTATCGGGGACGCGCTTCGCAAAGCGGGCGCAAACCTGGAAATCCTGGTAACCCGGGATAAAGCCGAGGCGGAAAAGGTTCTGGACAGGATCGAGATCGCCTTCGGCGATATTCCCTTTGAGCTTATTCCCAAGATGCCCAATCTCAGGTGGCTCCAGCTCTGGTCGGCCGGGGCGGATATACTCCAGGCGATACCGGAACTGAAAACCCTGCCCTTTAGCATGACCACCACGTCGGGGATCCACGGGCAGCAGATAGCCGAGCATGTTTTCGCCCTGATACTGACCCGGGCCAGGAAGATGGAACGCGCCTTCAGGAATCAGGGCGGCCATGTCTGGAACCGGCCGAAAATGGGCGAGATGTCCACGCTCAAGGGGAAGGCTATGCTGATCCTGGGGTACGGGGTTATCGGCGAAAAGGTGGCCCGGGCGGCGCTGGCTTTCGGGATGAAGGTGTCGGGCTTAAGGCGCAGGGCCGGCGAGCTTACCACCGATAAGCTGGGCGTTACGGTAATGCCCGCCGCGCAATTGTACGAGGCGCTGGGGCAGGCGGACTATGTGGTGAATATCCTTCCCCATACGGCGGATACCGAATACCGTTTGGGCAAAAAGGAATTTGACTCTTTCAAACCGCAGGCGGTCTATGTTAACGTGGGGCGCGGCAAAACCACCTGCGAAACGGCCCTGGCGGAAGCGCTGAGAACCGGGCGCCTCGCCGCGGCGCTGCTCGATGTAACCGAAACGGAACCCCTGCCCGGAGATTCGCCCCTGTGGGACATGGAAAACGTGCTTATTACCCCCCATTACGCGGGTTTCCACGAAGACTACAACGGGCTTGCCATGGACATTGCCCTGGAAAACCTGGGCCGCTACCTTCGCGGGGAAACCCTGCGGAACCTGGTGGATAAGGGCGCGGGGTACTGAAACAGCGCTTACCGGTA
>JAIRYB010000123.1 GCA_031267955.1 Spirochaetaceae bacterium
AACACAGAAATCATATACGTTTTGAGCTTTTTCTATGGCGGCTTTTGCTATATTTTCATCAGGAGATAATTCTTCGGGATAGCGAGATGCAACCGCAAAGGGAGTCAAATGCGCACATAACCTCAATAGCATCAAACGAAGTGTCAATTTGTTTGCACATAGTACAGACTACTTTCAAATCATGTATCCTTGGATACACCGTATCATGGTAAAGAAGGAACCCTGTTAACGACTTTTCCGCACATTGTTGGCAGAGATAACTCGCTATCTCAATCTGCGTCGGATGTAAATCTTCAAATAAATGCCGCGCTGATATTAAATCATTGTACGCATAGCGAAACCATTATTTTACCATGGGGGCGCAGGGGTGCCAGGCACCAAATTTGCGGACCCGGCCTTCCAACCAAACCCGCGTTGTCAAAACAAGGCGGCGGCAGAGGCCGCGCAAAGCCCGCCTTCACGGGCGGCGATTTCCTTTAATACCAGGCGGCGCGGGGGCGGGGGGGCATCAGAATATTCCACCGCTTCCCGGAGCCGGGGCAGGGCGGCGGCGAGGCCCGCGTCACCGGCGGCCCATACGGTCATGACGGTGTCGCCGGGTTTTACGGCGTCGCCCCGTTTGCGGTGGAACTCGATGCCCGCCACGGGGCTTACCGCGTCTTCGGTGTGGTTCCTGCCCACCCCCAGATCGACGCCGGCCCGGCCCACCTTTCCCGCGTCAATACGGCTGATAAAGCCCCCGGAGCCAGCCTTGACAACGGCGCGGTATTCCGACCTGTACCTGCCCCGCATTTCCAAAAGTTTTTCCGCGTTCCCGCCCTGGCTTTCAACATTGGCGAGGAACAGTTCGCGGGGCCTGCCGCCGGCAAGGCACGCTTCGCAGAGGGCGCGGCCCCCGGCGGCGTCCCCCGCTTTGCCCCCCAGGACCGCCATGCGCGCGGCAAGTTCCAGGGTCACTTCCATAAGGTCCGCCGGCCCCTTCCCCTCAAGGCAGTCAAGGCTTTCTTCCACCTCAAGGAAATTGCCGGTCATGGTTCCCAGCGGCTCGTCCATGTCCGTAAGCAGGGCGCTTATCTTTTTCCCCATGGCCGTGCCGGTATCCGCAAGGGACCGGGCAAGCGCTTCGGCGTCTTCGATCTTTTTCATAAAAGCGCCGGAACCGAACTTTACATCGAAGACCAGGGCGTCCGCGCCTTCCGCGGCTTTCTTGGAGAGGATGCTCGCGGTAATAAGCGGCACTGATTCTACCGTGGCGCTTACGTCCCGCAGAGCGTAGAGGAGCCTGTCGGCGGGGACTATGTCCCTGGTCTGGCTTGTCATGGCAAAGCCGTCCCTGGCAAGGATACGGCGGAATTCTTCCGCGCCAAGGTTCACGCGGTAACCGGGAATGGATTCCAGTTTGTCCAGAGTGCCGCCGGTATTCCCCAGGGCGCGGCCCGACATCATCGGGTCCCGCAGGCCCAGGGCCGCGGCGAGCGGCGCGAGGATAAGGCTGGTCTTGTCCCCTACCCCGCCTGTCGAATGCTTGTCCACAAAGGGGCCTTCTATGCCCGAAAGGTCCATCACCGCGCCGGAACCGAGCATGGCGCCGGTAAGCGCCGCGGTTTCCCCCGGCGTCATGCCTTTGAAAAAAACCGCCATGGCCCAGGCGGAGATCTGGTAATCGGGGATCTCGCCCGCCACATAACCGCGTACCAGAAATTCTATCGCTTCCCGCGAAAGTTCCTTCCCGTCCCTTTTGTCCATGATAATATCAACCGCGCGCATTCTTTCCTCCTGTTATAACGAAACAAAAATTCAACTACAGAGCCGGTTTTCTCCGCGCCGGCGGGCCGGCGCATGGATGGGGGGTAGGCCAAGACTTGCCGCCGCGCGGCGGATGTTTTAAATCCCGCGCCGATCCGGCAAGGCTGGGCCGCAGGGGGGCCGGACCCCGCCTCCCCGTCCTGCCGGCGCTCTCCGGTAATAGGCCCCCCTCCCTGGCTGCATTTTTACTGTTTGCCGGACCTTTAACGCCCCTGCTGATTACGGCCTTTCACCGGTCCGTGCTGCGCCGCGTCCCTTGCGCAGGAGGCCCTCTAACACTATACTGCTTATCAGAGGAAGACGCAAATGCTTGATAAAACCGTGGTACACGCTGTTCTGGAGGCGGCCCTTGGCGCCGGGGGGGAATTCGCCGAACTTTTTGCGGAAAACAACGCGAAGAATTCTATTACGATGATAAACGGGGTAGTGGAAAAGGCCCAGGCGGGAATCGATTACGGGGCGGGCATCCGTATTTTTAACGGGCACAACGCGATCTACGCTTACACTAACGATACTTCCCGCGAAGGCCTTATCAAAACCGCGCTTGTTGCCGCGGGGGCGCTCGGGAGTACGGCGAAAACGCAGGTTAAAACTTTGAAAGGCATTGCTGTCGAGCAGATACACAAGTACAAAATACTGCCCGGCCAGTTACGGAAAAACAGTATTACTGCTATGATGAAAGAAGCGCACAGGGCGGCTTCTGAGTACAGCCCCCTTGTTACCCAAACCTGGGCTTCATACATGGATTCGATCCAGGACGTGCTTATCGCCAATTCGGACGGGCTCTGGGCCGAGGACCGGCGGGTGCGTACCCGTTTTGGCTTTAACGCGGTAGCCTCTAACGACAGCGAAAAGCAGGAGGCTTTTTTCGGCCCGGGGAGGCTTGCGGGGCTGGAATTTTACGACGGCCTTGACTTTTCCCGTCTGGGCAGGGAAACCGCCTGTATCGCCGTGACCATGCTCGGGGCGGCTTTCTGCCCGTCGGGAAAGATGCCCGTGGTGATCGACAACGGCTTTGGCGGGGTGATACTTCACGAGGCCTGCGTCCACGGGCTGGAGGCGACCAGCGTGGCCAAAAACGCGTCGGTGTTCTGCGGGAAGCTGGGGCGGAAGATCGCCGGCGATATTGTTACGGCGGTGGACGACGGCACCATGCCCAACGAATGGGGGTCCGTCAACATTGACGACGAGGGGAGCAAAACAAGACGGAACGTGCTTATAGAAAACGGGATACTCAAGGGCTACCTTGTGGACAGGCTTAACGGCATCAAGATGGGCATGGCCCCTACCGGATCTTCCCGGCGGGAATCCTACCGTTTCGCCCCAACCTCACGTATGACCAACACCTTTTTCGCCCCGGGAAAAGACGCGCAGGAAGATATCATCGCCGCTACGGAGTACGGTTTGTACGCGAAGAAGATGGGCGGCGGCTCGGTGAATCCGGCCACCGCCGAGTTCAACTTCGCGGTTACCGAGGGCTACCTGATCCGCAACGGGAAAATAGCGGAACCGGTACGCGGGGCCACCCTTATCGGGAAGGGCGACGAGGTGCTGATGAATATCGACCGCGTTTCGGACAACTTTGCCATGGAGCAGGGAATGTGCGGATCGGAAAGCGGTTCGGTGCCTACCAATGTGGGGCAGCCCATGATCCGCGTAAAAGAACTTGTTGTAGGCGGGAGGAACGAATAATGGCACAGGGCGGACAGCGCGAAATAGAACAGTTTAAGGACAGGCTCTTCGCGGCGGCAAAACAAAAAGGTTTTACGGATTACGAGATATACTACGCGGGAAGTTCATCGTTTCAGGTAAAGGTCTTTGAAGGCGAGATACGGGAATATAAAAATTCAAGCGACGCGGGGCTTTCTTTCCGGGGAACATGGAAGGGCAAAATGGGCTACGCCTTTACCGAGAGGATAGGCGACGACACGATTCCTTTCCTGCTTGACAACGCGGCGGAGAACGCGGAGATTATCGAGGACGCGGATGTGGAAGATCTGTACGCGGGCTCGCCCTCCTATCCCGCTGTAAAGCTCTACGACGAATCGCTTGAAAAGCCGACAAGCGGGGAAAAGATCGCCCTTGCGCTGAAAATGGAAAGGGCCGCCCTGGAATACGACGGGCGGGTTGAGGCGGTGGATTTCTGCGGCGTCGAGACCGGGGAGTACGAATGCTATATCGCCAATTCCCTGGGCCTGGGCGTCTCGGAGCGGGGCAACAACGCCTTTGTTTTTTCCTTTCCCCGGGTCAGGGGGGCAGGCGGGCAGGTAAAGGTCCACGGGGATATACGGACGGAGAAAGACCTCCTCTCCTTTGACCCGGAGGCGTTCGGCAGAAAAACCGCGGAAAAGGCCCTTTCCTACCTGGGCGCGGAATCCGTCCCCGCCGGATCATACAAAACGATCCTGGACAGGGACGCCATGGGGGATCTTCTGGAAACATTTGTGCAGATATTCAGCGCGGAAAAAGCGCAGAAAGGGTTTTCCCTTTTAAAGGGCAGGCTCGGCGATAAAATCGCCGCCGGTATTGTAAGCATACGGGACGATCCCCTGCTGGACCAGCTTCCCGGCAGTGCGGCCTTTGACGGCGAGGGCGTGGCCGCAAAAAACAAATTTATTGTCGAGAACGGGGTGCTTAAAACCTTTTTGCATAACAGGAAAACCGCGAAAAAAGACGGGGTGGAGCCTACAGGCAACGGTTTTAAATCGTCATTCAAAACAGCGGTGGATATAGCCCCCTCGAACTTCTACATTACCGCCGGGAATAAAAGCCGGGACGAACTTATCGCCGAAATGGGGGACGGGCTTGTCATCACGAACCTTGAGGGGCTCCACTCCGGGGCGAATTCCGTATCCGGGGATTTTTCGCTTTCCGCCGAGGGCTTTCTGGCGGAAGGCGGCAGAATAACACGGCCCGTGGAACAGATCACCGTGGCGGGGAATTTTTTCAGCCTGCTTAAAGGCATTACCGCCGTCGCCTCCGATATCGAATTTAAGGGAAAGGTCAGTTCCCCCAGCGTACTGATAGGGGAACTCAGCGTAGCGGGGTAAGGCGCGGGCCCTAAATACCCCCGTAACGGCCCGCGTGTTCCAGAAGTTTGTACGACAGGAGGAGGTACCACTGGTTATCGCAGTTGGCCGTATCCAGCCCGGCAATCTTCCGTATTTTTTCCAGCCGGTAGATAAGGGTACTCCGGTGTATGTTGAGTTCCTTGATAGTCTGCACAGGGCTCAGATTGTTCCGGAGATAGCTGTAAAACGTTTCATAATAAATGGTATTGTGTTTAAGATCGTAGTTTCTGAGGGAAAGAATCTCCGGCGCGCAGACCATGGTCGCGGGCAGTTCCCTCAGGCAGTTATCCAGAAGCAGAAATTCCTTTACATCCCCAAAATAAAACACGCGGCCTTGGGGATTGCGCCTCATCCCCAGAGACAGGGCGAATTCCGACTGTTTGTAATGCTCCCGGATCGCCGATGTCCCCGAAAAAACATCGCTGAATCCGGCTTTTAATTCCTGCTGTTCAAGAAAAGCGTCCAGAACATCGGCGAGCATGATCATCTTGTTCCCGAAATTTTTTCTTTCCCAGCCGGATTTCCTGTCAAGAGAAGCCGCGCTTTCCGGTTTCCCAAGCAGGGCCCTTTTCCGGGGCGCCGCGCCGGATTTCAGCGGGGCGGGGACAGTCCGGCGATCCTTTCCAAAATATTCCAGATTTATCAGTACCGCCGCGCCGCCCGAATATTCGAAGGCGCAGGAATCGGGAACTATTTCCCTGATTCTCGCACACAGAGTATGCGCCGGCAGAGCGGCTTCCGATTCAATCCCCGCGGCAGTTCCCGGCACCCTTACCCATATCAGTTTCTGATCCTTCTGCCAGTTGTATTCATTCATACGCTGATCCAGAATATGGGCTTCCGCATGGCCCCCGATCAGGATATTTCTGAGCAATAAGGCCAGGGTTGTTACGTTCTCCTCCTCGCCCGCGGGCCCGCTTGCCGCGATCTGGATAGTATTGGCCAGGTGTTCCAGAAGCGCGCCGTCGCTGGGGGTGAATTTGCGGAAAAATTCCAGCACCATAAGCCGGTACTGGGTTTTGCCCTGCGATAAAATATTCGTGTATATACTGCGCAGCCCGCCGGTGTGGTGGGGGGAAGCAAAAACAGCGATCTGCCGGGAGGAGGATTCGCCGTAACTGGACGCGCCGGCTAAATCAGCAAGCGATTCCCTGTCAAGGAGAAAAGCCGACGCGGAATCCTCCCCGGCCCCTGTATTGTAGATCACGGTGGAAAACTGTTTGTCATAGAGGACTATGGGATTATCGAAGATCCGGGTGCTTTGGTTGATCATCTCCTGTATGCCCCCGCCGGAAGTCAGAATGTCCCTGAGTTCCCCGTCCCACTTTTCATATTCTGAGTAGATTTCCTGTACCGCGTCGTAGAGATCAAAAAGCGAAATATTCCGGAACACAAATACCGCGTCAAAAAAAGGCACAAAATCCTCAGCCGCGATCCCGATGTAAAGGAGAATCGAATGGATCTTCCGCGCGGGCTTTCCGTCTATCATTCCGTCTTCGGAAAGGTAAATCTGATCATCTTTCAGATTCTTGTAGTCCCGCAGAAACATAGGCCATTCCAGAGAAAGATCGCTGTTTTCCGCGCCGAATACCCCAAAGGTAAATTTACGCAGGAGTTTTTCATAAAGAATACCCTGGCTTATCTTCATCAGATTCCCCTCATTGGCCTTGATAATCCGGCTGGGGGAGAAACCCGCCGTCTCCCGCCGCAAAGCCCCGGAAAAAATTTCCTGTAACGGGATTACTGTTACGACAGTTCCGGAACAGGCGGTCCCGGGATCGGTCAGACTATCTTATGTTAAAATAAAAACGCTCCAGGTAGGCGATTCTTCTCCTGGCGTCGTCACAGCGCGGACTCTGGGGGTATTCCTGAATCAGGCGGCGGTAGTATTCAAGCGCCTTGCGTATATCCCGCCGGGGGCCGGCGGACTCCAAAAGCTGCCCGTAAAGCCACCACGCTTCGTCGCTCCCCAGGGGAAAATTCAAACGAAATTCATCCAGCGCGTCCAGGGCTTCGGGAAAACGGCCCGCCTCATACGC
>JAIRYB010000137.1 GCA_031267955.1 Spirochaetaceae bacterium
CTGGGCCATCCCGAACGCCCAGATGTTTTTCGCCGTAGGCACGGCCTGCCCTTCTTCCATAGGCGGCAGGTCCCTGGTGTACGCGCCCGTGCAGTGGACGTACTGCATCTGCGGGTCAAGAAGGCCCAGCCTCTCGCACTGGTCCAGGGTCGACATGGAAATATCCACGAATTTCTTTACGACTTCTATGATAAACTCCGGCTGGTCTATGACGTCTTCCAGAATGGCGCCGACCGAGCGCATCATCGTGATCCGGTCCCAGACGCCGGCGTGGAATTCGACCCCGGAAAAGCGGACCGGTATGATCCCGTCGAATATCCCGCAACAGCGCTCCATGTGTTCCCGGTCAAGTTTTTCGTCCACCCGGATATCGTCGTATTGCAGGGAATCTAAATCTTCCACGCTTGACACCTGGTCCTTGTACTTATGGGAAACGATGTCGTTCGCGTCGTCGGTCCGCCTGATTTCCTCTTTTATGTGCATACCGTAATCCACATTGCGGGCGGCGCGGGGTATGTCGATTCTGTTTTCCACGACCATGTCGCAGGGGAAATGCTTCCAGCGGTACAAAAGCTGCCTGATGCTGTATTCAACGGTACGGAGGAATTCGTCTTCGCAGAGGAGTTTCATTTCGTCCGCAGTGTTTATCTCGTGCCAGGGGAGCTGGTCGATGTAGACCATCGGGCGGACCGGTTTAAGATCGTTGTTGTTTGTCCAGAGCTGTTTCGTTTCGTTCTGCCTGGGCAGGCGGGCAATTTCCGCGAGTTCCGTTCCCAGCTTTTTCAGAAGTTCCTGATCTTTGTTCATGCTAACTCTCCTTAATTGTATTATACATAGTGAAATACAAAATGTAAAGGAAAACTCTCTTACTTGCCACCGGTTCCGTACTTTTTCGCTTCATCGAACATGGCGATGATGTTCGCAGGCGGAACTTCGGGGAGGAGGTAGTCATGGCTTGCGGCCACAATGTAGCGGTCCCAGACGCCCAGGGTATCAATGATACGCCGCGTCTCCCGCCTAACGGCATCTTCTTTTCCATGGGTAAGGAGATCCCGCGAATCAATACCCCCGAAAAACACGCAGTCGTCTTTGAATTCCCGGATCAGCTTTGCCGGATCCATGTGCTGGGCGTTTACCTGTATCGGGTTAATGGCGTCAATCCCGATTTCAATCAGATCGCGGATTATCAGGCTGATGTCGCCGCAGGAATGGATGGCCGTAACACAGCCGTTTTTTTTCGCCTGCTCTATGAGCTTTTTGATGTAAGGTTTGAAGAAACGGCGCCACATATCCGGTGACATCAGAAGATCCCGCTGGGATCCAAAATCGTTGCCGAAAAAGTACATATCAATAACACCGGGGTTCGCCTCAAATACCCGGCGGTCAATTTCGTAATAAACGTTGAAGCATTTTTCGATCAAAGCCTGGGCTACCGCAACATCGCTTGCCATAAGGATAAAGAGATCCTCCATGGAAACAAGGTCAACGGCATCGTGGAAAAAGGGCGCCCACACGCCGCCTATAAGGCAGTAATCCTTTGCCCACTCAAGCTGCTGGTCCGTAAATTTTACGGTATAATCCGCCGGATCGGGGCAGCCCTTCCAGGCTTCCACTTCGGCGCTTGTTTCAATGCCCCTCAGGGGATGGCGAAGGGCCTGGCCATAATAGTAACCGCCCCGGGCTATGTGCCATTCGGTTAAGTCCTCGCCTTTTTCGTTTTTACCCGGCGGGGGGCCGGAATACACGGGGCGTATGGTCTTGTAGTCAAGCTCAAGGATGTCGTACAGGGCTTCGTCGTCGGAAGACGCGCCTAGTTCTTTTCTGATGTTCCCGGTTGTTTCTATGTCACCGCCGTACCACATGGGGAAACGATCCATACCCTTGCGTAGAAACGGCGCCAAGCCTCTTTCTCTATGGGTCATATTATCCTCCATACTAATTTTATTCCCTTATCGGTTAAATACCCCCCCCGGCGGGTGATCCTGCGTTATAAGCTGCGAAGCTGGCGTATGCAGTCTATGCCTACGGCAATAATGATAACCAGCCCGATGATGACCATCTGGTAATAAGATGACACACCCAGCAGGTTCATGCCGTTGCGTATACACTGCATTACAAGCACCCCGATAAGGGTACCCCAAATATTGCCCCGCCCGCCGGACATGGAGATGCCGCCTATGGCCGCCGCGGCAATAGCGTCGGTTTCGGAACCGCTGGCTACCAGGGCTGTTGTGCCGTTCATTCTTCCGGCGATAATAATGCCCGCCACGCCGCAGAGGAGGCCGCTTAAGGTGTAAATGGCGCATTTGGTGAGCTTGACGTTAATGCCCGACAGCCGGGAAGCCGTAACATTCCCGCCGATGGAATAAGTGTACAGTCCGAAGCGTGTATGCTTGAACAGGAACCACGAGACGATGTAAAGCGCAAGCACTGCCAGGACGGCAACCGGAACTACGCCGATGTATCTCTGGCCCAGAAAATTTATACTGTCCGGAAGGCCGTAAATAGCCGCCGCGTTAGTCCATTCATAGGCAAGACCCCGGAATATGGTCATGGTACCCAGGGTCACCACAAAGGGCGGCATATTGATAAGCGACACTAAAAGCCCGTTCATAAAACCGGCCATGAGGCCGAAGCCGAGGCAGATAAAAATACCCGCCAGGCCGGGGAAGCCCATTTTGACCACAAATTGCCCCATCATGGACGACGAGAGGGCAACCACGGCGCCTACAGAAAGATCGATGCCACCGGAGATAATGACAAAGGTTTCGCAGATTGCGAGGATACCTATAATCGACGCCTGAAGGCAGATATTTATAAGATTTTTTGCCGAGAAGAAATTCCTGGATACAATACCCAATACGATGATCATCAGAAGCAGGGCCGCCGCGGCGGTAAGCTGGCTTGAGTTGTTCCCGACAAAGGTTTGCAGTTTTTTTCTGTTTTCCATTTATATGCCTCCTGCCGCAAGGCGCAGAATTTTTTCCTGTGTCGCTTCCTGCCTGGTCAGTTCCCCGGAAATTTGGCCTTCATGCATAACCAGTATGCGGTCGGACATGGCCAGCAGTTCCGGCAGTTCAGAGGAAATCATGATGATTCCGGCGCCTTCCCGGACCATGTTGTTCATAAGCTGGTAAACTTCAACCTTGGCGCCTACATCGATGCCCCTGGTAGGCTCGTCAAATATGACAATACGGCTGCCCACGGCGAGCCACTTTGCCAGGACGACTTTTTGCTGATTCCCCCCCGAAAGGTTCTGAACATACTGGTGGATGGATGGCGTGGCTATGCGCAGCTTTTTTACCAGACCTTCGGGTACTTTCGCCCGGCGTTTCCTGCTAAGAATTCCAAAACGGCTCATCTTGTCGGCGCAGGCCATGATCACGTTGTTCATGACGCTCATGCCGAGGTTGAGCCCTTCGGCCTTGCGGTCTTCCGGGGCAAGGCCGATGCCGTATTTAATGGCGTCCCTGGGCCGGCGTATGGATACCTCTTTCCCAAAAACATAAACCCGCTTTGTGTCGGCCTTGTCGAACCCGAAGACGGCCTTTGCCATTTCGGTCCGGCCCGCGCCGACAAGTCCGCCTATGCCGAGTATTTCCCCGGCGCGAAGGGTCAGGCTGATATTTTTCAGTACCCCTTCGCGGGAAAGGTTTTCGACCTTTAAAATTTCTTCCCCGACAGGCAGCTCTTCTTTGGGGAATTTGTCGGCGATTTCACGGCCGACCATCAGCTTGACCAGATGATCGATATCCACATAGCCGTTTTCTACCGGCAGGGTGTCCACATAGGCGCCGTCCCGCATGACGGTAACTTCGTCGCCGATGCGCCCTATCTCGTCAAGCCGGTGGCTGATAAATACGATTGCTACTCCCCGGGCTTTGAGGATATTGACCGTTTCAAACAGCCGCTCGATTTCCTGTTCGGTTAGTACTGCCGTGGGCTCGTCCAGAATGAGGATCTTGCAGTCCGTGGAGATGGCCTTGGTAATCTCTACCATCTGCTGTGCGGCAATGCCCAGGTTTCGTACCAGTGTATGGGGATCGATTTTAGCGCCGATTTTATCGAGATATTCCCCGCTCTTGCTGTACATGGCGCGGCTGTTCATTACAAAGGAACCGCCGATCGTCATCTCCTTGCCGAGGAAAATATTTCTTGCCACGTCGAGGTCGTTTATCAGGTTGAATTCCTGGTAAACCGCGCTAATGCCCATCTGCCGGGCGTGAATGGGGTTGTCCAGTTTTACCGGCCTGCCTTCCAGAAGGATCTCCCCCTCGTCCGGTACGTAGGCGCCGGTAATGGTTTTGATCAGGGTAGACTTTCCCGCCCCGTTTTCTCCGAGCAGCACATGAACCCTGCCCTTCCTGAGGGTCAGCCTGGCCTTGTCCAGCGCCAGTACGCCGGGAAAACGTTTGGTAATGTTCCGCATCTCAAGGATTATATCATTGTCCGGCATATCGTATCGCTAACATTACTATATAAAAAAGCCTGTATCCATATCCCCTTGAGGCAGGACACAGGCTATTAGGTTTTACCTGTAGTTCGTGTCTTTATAGGCTTTGGCGTTGTCGCCTGTAACCATCTCGTAACCTGAGTCAACGGTCCGCTGAACCGTCCTGCCGTTCAGGGCGTCCACGGTGGTCTGTACTGCCAGCCTGCCCATGTTCACAGGGTTTTGGGCTACCGATGCCTTGAAGATAGGATCGGCGGCAATCATGAGATCGCAGGCAGCTTCGTAGGCATCGTGCCCTACTACCATTATGTCCGTGCGGCCAGCCTGCTTAAGGGCCTGATAAGCAGCCAGGGCGCCGCCGTCCCATGCGGCAAACACGGCGTTAAAGTTCACATTGCCGTTCAGCAGGTCTTCGATACCCCTAAGGGCGGTGTCGTCTACCCAGTCGGCGGCGATAGAATTGACTACGGTGGCCGAAGCGTTTGCCGTTTTGAGGGCATTGACGAACCCTTCTTTGCGGTCCTTGCCGGTGCCCTGGGCCACGATGCCGTCAACGGTGACAACTTTCGCATTGGCGCCCAGCTTGTCGGCAATGTACTTGGCGGCGGCCCCCGCGGAAACTATGTTGTTGGTGGATACTGTAGCGGTAATGGGAACCCCGGTGACGCCGTTATCAATGGCGATTACGGGTTTGCCGGCGTCCATAAACCTTTTAACCACAGGGCCGACGCCTACGTCATCGCAGGGGGCCACGATAAGGGCGTCCACGTCCTGGATAAAGAAGTCTTCGATAACGGAGATCTGCCCCGCGGCGTCGTTTTCCTTGGCGGGCCCGAGTTCCCTGACCGTTACGCCGGCTTCCCTGGCCGCCGCCTGGATCGACGCGTTAAGCTGTACCCAGAAAGGCGTCGTCGAGGATTTGGACGCATAGCCAATGGTAAAACTGCCGCTGCTGCTCTGTTTGGCGCCGCCGGCGAAAAGCCCTGTAACGGCTATTGCGAGAACCGCAATAAGGCATACGATTTTTTTCATTTTGATTCCTCCATAAAAAACAATGATGAAAAAAGGAAAGTGTGTTCCTGCGGGCCTATACGACGCATAGGAATCTCCCGCTTAGGAATTGTAAACCCGGATTCTCCGCAATAAAACGGTCCGATGTGACTTTAAGGTTGCAAGATGTGACATTCCCGGGACGGAGCGGTGCCGGGTAAACGCCGGATATACCGGCGGGAAGGGCAAAAGGTGACTGACACCGGATTTTGAAAGCCGCCCACACGGCGGGGAAGGGCCGGGGCCGCTCTTGCTCAGGGCTGTTCGACGTAATGTTTTTTATAGGCCGAGGGGGTAACTTCCATGTATTTCTTGAACGCCCGGGAAAAGGCTTTTTCGTCATCGTAACCGGCCGCCGTACTGGCCTGGTACACGGTCGCCCCGCTTACCAGCGCCTTTGCCGACGCGCTCATCCTGCGGGCCAGGATGTAGCGGCTGGGGGATATCTGGAAATAGCTTTTAAAACGCCGGGAGAAGTAGGACCTTTCGAGTCCCGCGTGCTGCGCCATATTCTGTACCGAAAGTTCCTCGCCTATGTGCCTTTCCACGAAATCCGCCGCGTCGTGAAGGTATGAGCACTGGGGAGGGGGGACTCTGTGGAGCGGCAGCGAATTGTTGATTAAAGTCAGAAAAATGTCAAAAAGGCGCACAAGCTCGTCATAAAACTTCGGGTTATTGGCAAGATCCCTGATGGCTTTCAGAAGATGGAAAAGGGCCGAACCTTTCTTGATCTCAAGGCCGGCAAAGCGGGTGGAAAAGTCCATCTGCATTTCCACATGGAACCAGAGAACCTCAAACGGATTGTCTTTGTTGTGCCACAGGGTATAGGGCCGCATAACCGGGAAAATATAAAAATGGTTTTTCAGGAGCCTTGTGTCTTTGTTGTTCCGCCTGAGGTAGGCTTCCCCGCCGCAGATATAGTACATACGGTAAAAGAGCGCGATCTCGTCGGTCATACCCCAGTTTTCAGA
>JAIRYB010000020.1 GCA_031267955.1 Spirochaetaceae bacterium
GTATTCCCCGGCGTCATCTCCTCCCCCTACCTGGTGATGGGCGGGACCGACGCCCGCAAGTATTACAAGGTCTGCGACCATGTCTACCGTTTTACCCCCATGCTGGTCACCGACGAGGAAAAGAACACGGCCCACAACACCAACGAATCGGTTACTGTTGCCAACTACGGCAGGATGATCCATTTCTTTGTCCGTTTTGTCGAGGGGTTTGACGCCTGAGCGTGGCCCGGCGGGGATTAAATTCATTTAACAATGGGTTCGATAGAATACCCGCCTTTCAGCACCTCATCTGCTATTCCGGCCTATAATATTCCCGGCATAAGTTTTACAGCCAGTTTTTTTAGGCGAATAATCTCGCGGCGGTCTTTGGCGGAAAGTCCTGCCCGGAAGCCGCCGCCCTTTTCAAGCGCCTGAGCTGTTTTCATCAGATCCAGAAGCCTGAAATCGCCGCAGCGCTCAAGCCGTATTTTGCTGTACGCGTAAACGGGTTTCAGTTCCGCGCCGCTTATCAGTACGGTTTCCCTGCCGTTGGCAAGCCCCTTCGAAAAACGGATTTTCGCGAGGGCGCCCAGGCGGCTGTTTTTCGAGGGGTGCCAGGAAAGCAGATCCCCCAGCGCGTAAAAGATCAAACCGTCTTTCCGCAGGCCGGTATAGGGGTCCGTATACGCGTATTTTTCCGCGGGCTGCAAGGTATGGGAATGGTTCCCGATAATAACGTCGATCCCGCATTCAAGTATTTCATGCCCCAGATCGATAAAGTGCCGCAGGGGATACGATTCATGCTCAAGCGACCAGTGGAGGCAGGCGGTAACAACATCGGCGTTCTTTTCCTTTCGCGCCCTTTCCGCGTCTTTTTTTATCGGGCATATATCGCAGCCGGGCCGGTTCAGGGGCAGGAGCTTGACAAGGTATTCTTTTCCCGGAGGCAGCTTATTTTCGTTCAGCGAGAATGTGTACGAAAGAAACGCGAACCGGATGTTGTTTTTTTCGATAACCAGAATGTCGTCCCTGCCGGCCCGGCTGCGGAATGAGCCGGTGTGGTACGCGCCCCTTTTATCAAGAAAGTCCAGGGTTTCAAAAAGCCCGCTTTCGCCGCGGTCCAGGGCATGATTGTTGGCCGTGGTAAAAAGCGTTATACCCCGGCCGTTTTGAAAGCAGCGGTCGAATACTTCGGGCGAATTGTTCAGCTCAAGTTTTTTAAGCAGATTCTTTGGCAGGGCCGTAAAAGGCTGGGAGGGGGCGACCGGCGATTCAAGGTTCGCGCAGCAAATATCAGCGTCAAAAAAGAACGGCGCGACATCGTCCCAAAGCCCTTCGGTATTGTCCCCCCGGACATGCTCTGAAACCAGTATGTCGCCGCCGGCGGCAAGGGAAGCTTCGGCCTCAGGCCGGAAACCGGGGGGGAGGGCGAAGTCAAAACGCTGCGCGGAAAAATGTTCTTCTATGCCGCAGCCTTTTTCCGGTTTTTCGATCTGCCTGAAATAGTACTTGTAGATCCAAAACAGTTTATCCCTGAGCCTGGGGAGTGTGCCGTCCTGGCGCTGCGAGCGCCCGAAATGCCCCGGCCTGAACAGCGTCGCGATAAGGCAGGCAAAGCGGAAAATGTTTCGTAGGATGGTTCTGAAAATAATCGACACAATACGCGTCATGCTGTTCTCTCCGGCGGCCGTATTCCCGGTTCGGCAAGGAATTCCGCCGCTGCCCATATCACCGGCCCGCGTTTTTAAAGAAATCATCCACCGCCTTCTTTTGAATCGCCTCAAGCTCCCCCGAATCTTTCAGTTCCCGTATCGCCCGGTCGACGGCGCTTTGGAGTTTGCCCGCGTCCCTTTGGAACACAAAACGGCTTTCCTCAAATTCGCCGATAGGATCCCCTGTTATCTTAAGATTTACCGGCCAGAAAGTGTTGATCAGCTTGACATCGGATTCGGTAAGCAGCGTCGCGTCGATTACCCCCGCGGTCATGTTGGTGATCAGCACGTCGGGAGTTGCCTCGTAGTAGTCGATTAGGATAGGGTTGTCCGGGTGTCCGGCGTTGTAGGATTCCACGGTGTACGCCCAGCCGGAAGCGGGCGGCACGCTGATGTGCCTGCCCCCGAGATCGTCCAGACTGCGGATATCGTTTACGGAATCAGGCACAACGATATAACTATGGCTGCCTATATAGCCTTCGTTTGAAAACAGGAATTTTTGCTGCCGTTCCTCATTGGCGCCGAATTGATGGGCCGCTATATCGATTCTGCCCGCTTCAAGGGAGGCAAGTATGTTCTTGAATTCAAGAACCTCGTAGGTGAACCGGTATTCGGGCAGTTTTTTGTCTATTGCGTCCAGTACATCTTTCTCAAAACCGGCGAGCTCTCCGTTGGGGTCGAGGTAGCAGTAGGGCGGATAGTCGTTGCTCGTCCCCACGCGGAGCGGCTGTACTGATCCTGTCTCTTTTCTTGCGCAGCCCAAAACCAGGAAGGCCATGATCGCCGGTAAAAACATTGTTTTTTTCATACTCATCTCCTCGATAAGAAATTTCCGCAAAGCCGCAAAGGGCCGCCGTGGCCCCTTGCATTATTTATATTATTCCTATATAATTTATAAGAAAATGTCAAGCGGTGGATCCGCCGCTTTTTAAGGGAGACGCCATGCCGGAACTTTTTCGATGGGAAAACGCGCTGTATTTTCTGCCCAAGGCGATCTCCGCCCTCCCGGTCACGCTGGGGATCGTGCTGGTCGCCACCGCCTCCGGCCTGGTCCTGGGGCTTGCCGCGGCGTTGCTGCGGGTTGAGCGGATCCCTGTAGCGCGGCAGCTATGCCGCCTGTATGTCTCGTTTATCCGTGGCACGCCTATTATCATCCAGATGTTCATCGTGTATTACGGGCTGCCCTTCCTCCTGCTTGGGGCCGGTATCGACATTACCCGGGCCGGAAAAATCTGGTTTGTTTATATAACCTACGGAATAAATTCCGGCGCGTATTTTTCGGAAATTTTCCGTTCGGCGATTCTGGCCGTACCGAAATCGCAATGGGACGCGGCAGCGGCCTTCGGCCTGACAAAGGCGCAAACGTACCGCCGCCTGATTCTGCCGCAAAGCGCGGTTATCGCCATTCCCTCTTTCGGTACCATGATGACGGGCCTGCTGCAGGACACCTCCCTTGCCTTTACCCTCGGCATACTTGACGTTATCGGCAGAATACGCGCCCTGGGAGCGCTGACCAGCCGCATTTTGGAAGGCTATGTCGTTGCCGCGTGTGTGTTTATCGTGTTAAGCCTGGCGCTGGAAAAACTTTTCGGCTTTATTGAAAAACGCGTTAATTATCAGGCGGCGGTATTGTGAATTTCAGTTTTTCGTTTCTCATGACCGCCCTTGCCGCGGCGGCGGCGAAAATCCCGGTAACTCTGTTCCTCTCCGCCGCGCCGATGCTCGCCGGATGCGCCGTCGGTTTTTTTGTCGCCCTGGCCCGGTTCTTCCGCGTTCCGGTTCTCGCCCCCCTGTTCCGCTGGGGAGTCGCTATTGTCAAGGGTATACCGGTCGTGCTTATCCTGCTGGTGTTCTATGTGTGGGCCGCGGTTTTCTACGAACCTGTCATGCGTTTCTTCGGTATCGCGTCGGAGTTTAAAAATCTGGACAAGGCCCTGATCGCCATAGCCGCGTTTTCCGTGTATGCGGTCGCGGGCCTTTCCGAGGCTTTCCGGGGCGGGCTTGCCTCGGTGAAAAAGGGGCAGTTTGACGCCGCCTTTGCGGCCGGCCTGAATCTGCGCCAAACCCTGCTGCGCATCGTGCTGCCCCAGTCGCTTCCCGCGGCGCTTCCCATGACGGGGAATATTTTTATCGCCCTTACCAAGGCCGCCGCGCTTGCGTCAATGGTCTCCGTTATCGACGTGATGAACGCCGCGCTTATCAGCGCCAACAGCAACTACCGTTTTCTGGAAGCGTATGTCGCCGCCGCCCTGATCTACTGGGGGATATGTATTATTATCGAAAAAATATTTTCCGCGCTGGAAGGGCGCTTCGCGCGAAAAACAAGAAACACAAAAGGAACATAAATGGCTAGCAACGAAATTTTGATAGAGGTCCGGGGCCTCGAAAAGTCGTTCGGCCCGCTGCGGGTTCTCAAGGGCATTGGCCTGGCCGTGAAAAACGGCGAGGTGGCCGCGCTCCTGGGGCCTTCCGGCTCAGGCAAGACAACCCTGTTACGCTGCCTTAACTTTCTGGAAAAGGCCGATGCGGGGACGCTGCGCATCGGGAACGAGGAGGCGGATTTGCGGAACATTTCCCGTCGCCGTATCCTCGCCCTGCGCCGCAGGACGGCAATGGTATTCCAGAACTACGATCTTTTTCTGAACAAGACCGTTTTGGAAAATATTACCGAGGGCCTGGTCACCGCCCGCAGGGTTCCAAAGGCGGAAGCTATGGATCGGGCGGCAAGGGTTCTGGAACAGGTCGGGTTAAGCGACAAGCTGGACGCCCGGCCCTACCAGCTTTCCGGCGGGCAGCAGCAGCGCGCCGGGATTGCCCGGGCGCTGGCGGTGAATCCCGACCTTATTCTGTTTGACGAGCCGACATCGGCCCTTGATCCCGAAAAGGTCAAGGAGATACTCGACCTTATAAGGGCCGTCGCGAAGAGCGGCGTTACCATGATCATCGTTACCCACGAAATGGAATTTGCCTGGGAAGTGGCCGGCAAGATCATCTTTATGGACAACGGCGAAATAGTGGAGGAAGGCGATCCGAAGCAGGTATTCGGCAGCCCCCGGCACGAGCGGACCAGGGCCTTTCTTTCCCGCTTTACCGGCACCAAGCCGCCTGAATATTTTATATGAAGGCAAGGTTTAAGGCAGGGCTTTTCATCCTTTGCGCGGCAATCGCGCTTGTTGTTTTTGTTATTGGCTGGATTATGCCGGGAAGTATCCGTACCTATGTTATAAGCAGGACGTTTAACGAAATGGCTATAGGCGGCGAAACCGATCGCCATGACGGTTTTGATCCGGAGGCAGGGTCAGTAGACTTTAGCGCCTCGGTAATCGGAAAAGTAAGTATCGCGCAGGGCGCAGGCCGCCTTGCCGGTTACCTCTACCGTCCCGCCGGCTCGGCGTATATGCGGAAACTGGCGGTTTTCTTTTCAGGTTCGCATGGCTCGAACGCCGCTATGGCGGGGCCGCTTGCGAAGGAGTATAACCTTGGAGGCGTTACCGTGCTTGGCGTAGATTATCGGGGATTCGGCGGAAGCGGGAACAGCCTGAACGGCGCGGCCATTACCGAAGCGGCGATCTACGAAGACGCGCGGGCCATATACCGCTACGCCGTTACCGTTCTTGGGGCAAGGCCGGACGCTATTATTCTGTACGGCTTTTCACTGGGCGGGGCGGCCGCCGCGAAACTCGCCGCGGACCTTGCCGAAGAAGGCGCCCGGCCCGCCGGCCTTGTACTGCACAGCAGCATCCGCGATATGACCCATGCTGCCGCCGGCGCTCTTTCCCTGCCCGGCCCGGCGGCTCTTGCCGCGGGCTGGTTTGGCGGCCTTCTTACCGGGGGTTCGTACAACACGGCGGCGCATCTTCGCCGGCTCTCCCGTGCCGCGCCCGATCTCCCCATACAATTCAGGGGCGGCGCCGCGGAGGCCGGCGACGATCTTTCCCTCTCAAAAACAAAACTTGACACAATCGGCAATTTTACCCGGCGTTCCGTTCTGAACGGCAGCGGCCCCCACCAGCTCCCCGGAGGCAAATACGCCGCCAACACCGAAGATCCGCCGCAATTCTGAGCAGAGTTCCGCACGGCGCCAGGCTTACCGTGAGGCTGCCCGGATAAACGCATAAAACAATTATCCGCGTACTTGCCCTGCATGCGGTCCCGGCGGCGGGGTACGGCGTTTTCCGGTAAGGGAAAGGGCCGTTACCTTGAACACAGTTACCGCGCGCAGCTGCGCCGGGGCAAACTCAAAGTCCCGGCCCTCCCCGGTCTGGTGTTTCATAAGGAGGGCAAGCGCGCGGGCCTTTTCCGCCTCGCTGTCAATAAAGCAGGCGTTCCCGAAGCCGATGATACTGGCAAAGCTGAAGCCGTAGTCGCATGCGTTTTTCCCTGCGGCAAGCCCGTGTTCCCCGTCAATCTCGAAACAGACCTGGCTGTTCTTTTTCAGGATACCGATCTTTTTCCCCTCGCCCGCCCCGTGAAAATAAAGCACAAGCCTGCCGGAGTCGAATTCGAACCCGTAATTGAGAGGTACTACATAGGGCTGATTCCCGTCCGCCATTCCCAGCCGGCATACCTTGTTTGCCTTGATGATCTCAAGCAGTTCTTCCGCATCGGTAACTTCCCTGTCTTTGCGCCGCATGGGATGATTATCGGGGAGGCGGGGGAAAAAAACAAGCGGCCTTTCGGTAACATTTCAAAATAAGGCATTTTGGCGACGGATAGCAAAGGGCAGGAACAGGGTACGATTCCCGGCGCCCTGTCCGCCCTTTACAAGGGAGCGATAAATGTATAGGGTCAAAGTATTGGAGTATGCCTGTGAAGACCAAATTCCCCTTAAAACCCTTTGATTTTCTGGTGATAGGCATCGCGGCCCTCCTTACTGGCTACTGCGCTTTCAGCGTTTATGCGGGGCCCCGGGAAAACGGGCATGTGCTGATCCGGGGATCGGAGGGAAGCTGGCTTTTTCCCCTGGATGCGGAAGAAACAGTAGAAGTGCCGGGGCCGCTGGGGGTGACGGTTGTAGAGATAAAAGATATGCGTGTTCATGTTATTTCTTCGCCCTGCGCGAATCAGACCTGTGTCGCGTCCGGGCATATTTATTCCGGCGGCCAGTGGACGGCCTGTCTTCCGAATAGGGTATTTGTTATGATAGAGGATGATGCCGATGGACCGTTCGTCGATTCCGGAACCTGGTGAGGGGAGGCGCGGCCGGGATCGCGGGGATATCGCGCTTCTGGGCGCGCTTTGTCTTTTTCTTTCTACCGTCGAATACATGATTCCCAAGCCGCTGCCTTTTATGCGGATAGGCATTGCGAACCTGCCCCTCATGCTGGCACTGGATCTTTTCCCCTTTAGTGCTTTTCTGCTTTTGGCCGCGATCAAGATTCTGGGGCAGGCCCTGGTAACAGGAACGCTGTTTTCCTATATCTTCCTCTTTTCCCTGGCAGGAACCCTGCTTTCCTCTGTTTCCATGTACGGGGCAAGGCGGCTTCTGGGGCCGCGCCGCGTAAGTTTCGCGGGGATAGGATGCCTGGGCGCCATGGTTTCAAATATCGCGCAGCTTGTTCTTGCCTGGCTGTTTGTCATAGGGGGGAGCGTCCGCTATATAGCGCCGCCTTTTCTCGCGGCGGGGCTTGCCGCCGGGACCGCGCTGGGTTTTTTCTGCGAACGTTTTACCGCCCGTTCAAAATGGTACGCGGAAAGGGCGCGCGCCGGAGGCAGGGGAGGGCGTTTGTGAAACGCGCCGGGCTTTGGCGGCAAAAACGGCGGGAATGGTTCGATGGGCTTTTCCCTGCCGGGCCGCTTTTTATCACGGCCCTTATCATCATGCCCGCCCTGCTTTTCAATCCGGATACATTGACGCGTGTTTTCCAGTTTTTCTTTTTCTGGTTTTTAGCCTGGCTTTCCGGCAGGAAGGACAACCCCCTTATTACAATTTTGATAATATTGGTAATTGTGTTTTTTAACCTGCTTGTACCCTACGGCAGAGTTATCGCTTCCCTGGGGATTTTCAGGATCACCGCGGGATCGCTTCTGGCCGGTATTCACCGGGCGGTAACGCTGGAAGCCCTGGTTATGCTTTCAAGGGCCGCCGTAAGGCCGGGCCTCAGACTCCCCGGCGCGTTCGGGGAAATTCTGGGCGAGTCTTTCCGCATATTCGGCCTGATCGCGGAACGGGGAATAACTGTCAAGGGCGCTGATGTTTGTTCGGGCATTGACCGGCTTATGCTGGAATTGAGCGGGGAGGCGTCCGCCGCTATGCCGGCCGGCGGCCCCGTTTCGGCGGACGGCGCGGCTTTGCCCAAGGAGGGCGGTTCCGCGTCCGGGCATCTTTCCTTTCCCGCGCTTGCCTCCCTTGCCCTGGCGGCGCTGCTGGCCTGGCTTCCCCTGCTTATCCGGGGAATTGCCGGATTGACGGCCTGGTGGCCCGGTCCTGTCACAATGTGAAATTGCCGGGCGGTAGTACATTTTGTCCGGGCCGGTTATACTTTAAAGATATGCGGCGTTTTGTTTTCACGCTTTTGGCGGTATTCTTATTCTCCGCCGGAATTTTTGCCCAGCCCGGGCCGCCGGCTTTTCCCGGGGGCGATTCTCCTCGCCCCGTTTCCCCGGACCCGTCCGCCGGCCTTTCCGCCCCGGCGCCTGATCTTCCCGCCGGGCCTTTTCCCTTCATGCTTATCCCGGAGACAATTTCGGCCGGGGAAATTCTCTGGCGGCCCGACTGGCCGGTAGAAATGCCGCCGGATATTTTCGTAGTTTCAGGGCCGGCGCGTTCCGTCACAATTACGCTGGAATTTCCCGGTGCGGCAGGCCGGGCCGGATCGGATCCGTCCGTTCCTCCGGAGCCGGCGGATTCCCCAAGTCCTGCCGGCTTGCCCGGCGCGGCGGCCAGGGCCGAGTACACCCTTGCCTATGACGGGGCAGGCCGGCTTACGGATTTCCCATTTTTCGCGAATGGCGGTTTTTTTCAAACCCGGGTAGGTTACGATGATCTGGGGCGGATCGCCGGCCTGGCAATCTCCGCGCCTACTTCCTGGCAAATTGAATTCCTTGAGTATGACGGCGAAACCGGCCGGCCCTCCCTGCTGCGCCTCAACGCCGGAAACGCCGCCGGGAATACTGATGCTGCCGGGAATGCCGATGCCGCCGGCAGCGGGGGTTCCGGCGGTTCCTGGTTTTTTGTCGTGCTTGAGTACCGGGGCCCGGCCGCCTCCGAAACCTGGTACGATCCTGCCGGGACAGGGCTTGCGTTTTACCGCTACAGTTATACGCCGGAAAACGGGAGGAGGCGCGCTGCGGAATATGCCGATCTTTTGGCCGGGGAGAGCCGCGCCGAAGAGTGTTATTACGACAGTTGGGGCAACCTTACCGGGATTGGCGGCGCTTATTCCGCGGTTTACCGGGACAGCCGTCCCCAGTACTGGCGGCGGCCCCTCCGGCTTCCGCTCTCCGGCGAAGGCGCTGCCGGGGAAATTCCCTGGCGTTTTATCTTCCAGTGGGACGAACAGGGCTTTGTCACCCGTATTCTGGGTTATCCCGAAACCGAAGCCGCTGAAACCGGGGCTTCCGGGGCCGAATGGGACTCCCGCTACGATTATTCCCCGGACGCTAACGGAAATTGGGAAGAACGGCGGGAAATTCGCATGATCCGCCGGGGGGGTTACCTGCTCCCCCAGGACGGCGTTTCGATTACGCGCCGGATTGAGTACCAGGAGCGGTAAGTGGGCGCTTTAACAGATTGGCGCGACATCAAATACAGTGAAATTTTTGAGGGCGAGATGAGGGGGCTCCGCCGCCGCCGGGAATCGGACAGCGGCTGTACTGTCGCGGACCTGGAAGGCACTCTGGCGCATCTCTACATCATGGAAGGCGCCGACTGGGGCGGCCGGGGCGAGCTCCAGAGTATCACGCTTGGAGCTACCATCGCCGCTTATGAGCGTGTTATAGCCGAATGGAAGGCGGAAAACGCTGATACCGGAAAAGCCTGACGCGCCGGTGCCGGCGGGCAGTTATGGCAGCGGCCCCGCGCATACAAAAAACAGCCGGGGGGCCGGAATTTTCCGCAAATTTTTTTGCAAACTGTTACCTTTTTTCCCGCTCATTGTTATATTTATAAACATGGCGATCGGACGCTATTTGCCCCGGGTTAGTTTAACCCGGCAATTGCCCCAACCGGTTATTTATGTTTTTCTATTCCTCCTTCCCTTTTTGTGTGCCCCGGGGTTACTCCTGTCCCCGGGGCTTTTTTAGGGCAGGCGTACAGGAGGCTGATATGGAATGGCGAGCAAGCCACATTTTGGTTAAAGACAGGCCGCTGGCCGAGGATATTCTCAGGCGGGTAAAGAAGGGGGCCGGTTTTGAATCCCTTGCCCGCGAATTTTCTACCTGCCCCTCCAAATCCTCCGGGGGCGATTTAGGCTGGTTCGGGCCCGGCAAGATGGTGGCGGCTTTTGAATCCGC
>JAIRYB010000055.1 GCA_031267955.1 Spirochaetaceae bacterium
ATAGCCTCGTTCTATGAGACCTTTCCGGCGGAAGAAGCGCAACGGCTGAGGGACAAGCTGGAGATACATTATACACCGAAACACGGGAGCTGGCTGAATATGGCGGAGATAGAGCTTAATGTGATAAACAATCAGGGATTATCGGAGCGGATTCCGAACATAGAGCAGATGAGGAGAGAAGCGAAGGCATGGGAGCACAGGCGCAATCAGCAAGCCTGTAAGATCAACGGGCGCTTTACCACTGCCGATGCCCGTATTAAACTAAAACGTCTCTACCCACAGTTTGAATGAAGTCTGACTGTTAGCTGCAGCCTGTAGTCCCCCCGCAGGTGTCGCACTTCATGCAGGTACCGTTACGGATAAGGGTGAAGGAACCGCAGGCCGGGCAGGGGTCGCCCTCATAGCCCTTGATGCGCGCCTGGGCGATCTTCGCCGCCTCGCCGGAGGGGGCGGAAGAGGGGGGGGCCGCGCCGGACTGGGCGGGGACCGTGCCGGTGGTGGGGGATATTTCGGCGCTTTCGGCGGCCCTGGCCTTCGGCGCGCCTGTCCCGGTCCTGCCTTCGGCCTTGCGGGCGCGGTGGAGGTGCAAATCGGGGAGGAAATCGCCGGCATCCTCTTTGGTGGACGTGGTCATAAGATCTTCGGGCTTTACCTGGCCCAGATCGGTACGTTTAAGGTAACTGATGGCCAGGTCGCGGAAGATGTAGTCGATGACGCTGGTCGCCATCTTCACGTAGTCATGGCCCTGGACCAGCCCGTTCGGCTCGAATTTGGAGAAGGTAAAGGCGTCCACATATTCCTCAAGGGGGACCCCGTATTGCAGGCCCAGCGAGACGACAATGGCAAAGCTGTTGAGCAGGCTTCTAAAGGCCGCGCCCTCCTTGTGCATGTCCAGGAATATCTCGCCCAGGGAACCGTCGTCGTATTCCCCGGTGCGGATAAAGATTGAGTGGCCGCCGATTTTGGCCTTCTGGGTATAGCCGCTGCGCCGGTTGGGGAGCGGCTTCCTGACCCTGCGGGCTTCTTTCGCCGCGGCGGGCTCGGCGCCGGCGGGCCGCTCGGATGCCTCCGTATTACGCTCGGCCGCGAGAATGGTGTCGGCCAGGGGATCGGTTCCGGGCGCGAAAGAGGCCAGCGGCTGGGACAGTTTTGACCCGTCCCGGTAAAGGGCCACCGCCTTGAGGCCGCTCTTCCAGGAAAGCATGTACGCGCCTTTTACATCCTCGTAACCGGAGCTGTTGGGCATGTTGATTGTCTTGGAAATCGCGCCCGAAATAAAAGGCTGCACCGCCGCCATCATGCCTATATGGGCGGTCCAGGCAATGGAACGTTTGCCGTTCTTCCCCGAGGGTGTGGCGGTGTCGAATACCGGGTAGTGTTCCTTTTTGAGAAGCGGCGCGCCCTCCAGCCCCATGGTACCGCAGGCGTAAAGTTCGGCGGCCGCGATTTCCTCGTCGGAAAAGCCCAGATGTTTCAGCAGGCTGAAACCCGGCAGGGACCATGTCGCCTCGGGAATCCGCAGGTTTTTTTCTACAAATTCCTTCCCGAGTATCCAGGGGTTAAATACCCCTTCCAGGCCGAGCGCCGTCTTTACCGCGTCTTCCGCGGCGGCGACCGCCTGCGCCGTAAAACCCCGCTCCTCCAGCGCCTTCGCGTTTATCCCCGGCGCGTCCCGCAGGGTTTTCTTCCCTGTCGCGTATGAAGTAATTTCCCCGATCGCCTCCGGGCTGTAACCCAGGGCTTCCAGCGCCGGGGGCACGGACTGGTTGATTATTTTAAAATAACCGCCCCCGGCAAGTTTTTTGAATTTTACCAGGGCAAAGTCAGGCTCGACGCCGGTGGTATCGCAGTCCATCAAGAGGCCGATGGTCCCGGTCGGGGCAACGGCGCTTACCTGGGCGTTGCGGAAACCGTGGGCGCTTCCCAGTTCCAGCGCCCGATCCCAGGCGGCCCTTGCCGCGTCAAACAGATAGGGCGGGCAGTAATTTGCCTCGATGCCTTTGGGCGGCGTGCGGACTCCTTCGTATTCGCCCGCCGGGGCGCCGGCGGCCGCCCGCCGGTGGTTGCGTATTACCCGCAGCATATTTTCGCGGTTTTCGGCAAAACGCGCGAAAGGCCCCAGGCCGGCGGCCATACGCGCGGACTGGGCGTAGGCTTCCGCGGA
This sequence comes from Spirochaetaceae bacterium, assembly GCA_031267955.1. GTDB lineage: Bacteria > Spirochaetota > Spirochaetia > Treponematales > Breznakiellaceae > JAIRRR01. The sequence goes on from JAIRYB010000055.1 coordinate 2,165, forward strand.
GAGCAGGGCCGCAAGCGATCCCGCTACCGCCCGGCCCTCGGAAGAATCGTAGGGCAGCCCCATCAGCATAAGGAGGGTTCCCAGGTTGGCGAAACCCAGCCCCAGAGTCCGGTATTCCCAGGACCGCCGCGCGATCTCCGGCGACGGGAACTGGGCCATCACAACGGAAATTTCCAGAATGGTAGTCCAGATGCGTACCGCGTGGAGATACGAGTCGACATTAAATATTTTGGTATTTTTATCGTACAGCGCGGCCAGGTTTATCGAAGCCAGATTACAGGCCGTATCGTCCAGGAACATATACTCGGAGCAGGGGTTGGACGCCCGTATCTCCCCGCCCGCCGGGCAGGTGTGCCAGTCGTTTATGGTAGTGTGGTATTGCAGGCCCGGGTCCGCGCACTGCCAGGCCGAGCGGGCGGCCTGCTCCCAGAGCTTCCTCGCCCTGATGGTTTTCGCCTGCTTTCCCGACACGCGCTCTTTAAGAGGCCAGTCCGCGTCGTCCAGAACCGCCTTCATAAAGGCGTCGCTGACCCGGAGGCTGTTGTTCGAGGACTGCCCGGAAACCGTGTTGTAGGCCTCGTCGTCCCAGGCCGTGGTAAAGACATGCGTATCCACCGAATCGTCGCCCTGTTCCAGGCGGCGCAAAAGCTGGTACAGGTACGTGGGCGGCAGCTTGTCGTTCAAAGCCCGGCGCAGGGCCGAGCCAAGCTCGCGGTTTTTTTCGGCGTTGAATTTATCCTCGTCGGGCCCGCGGAAACCGGCGAGCACCTTTTTTACCGCGTCCAGGTTTTTCTTGATAAGCGCGGAACCTGTAACCATGGCGGCCACCTTGTGTTCCTCGCCGGCCTTCCAGTCCACGTACTTTTCCACATCCGGGTGATCCGCATCCAGCGTAACCATCTTTGCGGCCCGGCGGGTAGTACCCCCGCTTTTGATCGCCGAGGCGGACCTGTCGCCTATTTTGAGGAACGACAGCAGCCCAGACGACACGCCTCCGCCCGAAAGGTTCTCGTTCAGCGCCCGGATTTTGGAAAAATTGGACCCCGTACCGGAACCGTACTTGAAAAGCCGCGCCTCCCTGGTCACCAGGTCCATGATGCCCCCTTCGTTCACCAGGTCGTCTTCTATAGAGAGGATGAAACATGCGTGCGGCTGGGGCCGCCGGTAAGCGCTTTCGGACTTTTTAAGCTGCCCGTCCGCCGGGTCGAAATAATAATGCCCCTGGGCCGGGCCGTCGATGCCGTATACCGCGTAAAGCCCGGTATTGAACCACTGGGGGCTGTTTGGGGCCGCCATCTGATGGGCAAGCATATAGCAGGTTTCGTCGTAGAAGGCCTTTTCATCTTCCTTTGAGTCAAAGTAGCCGTTGTTCCTGCCCCAGTCCATCCAGGTAAAGGCCAGCCGGTGGAAAACCTGGCGGCAGTCGTGCTCGGCCCCGTCTTCCGGGAGCCCGTTCCCGGGATCGCCCTCGCCGGGAGGCGCGGGCAGCCATTCCTTCCAGGCGCCTATCCCCGCGGACGGGACGCCCGCCTTGCGGAAATACTTCTGGGCAATAATATCGGCGGCAATCTGGCTCCAGAACGAGGGGACAACTACCGCCTCTTCCCGGAAAATAACCTTGCCGTCAGGATTACGGATATCGCTCCTCCGCTTTTCGAATTTTATAGCCTCGTAAGGCCCCCCCCCGGCCCTTGTAAAAAACCGCCCGATTTTCATTATAAACTGCTCCTCCAATTATCTACTACATATTGTGTGATATATATTAGAGTATACCATAGAGAGGGTTATTGCAAGGGGGACAGGCCTTGGACACGATTTTTTTGTTATTTCACGGATGAATGACAGTATAATAAAAATTCCGCATAACTATTCAGTCGCCTGCGGGGGATAGCGAAAATCGGCGGAATGAAGGGGCTTTCCCCGGCAGGCGGAAAACCGGCCCGGCGCCGTGTCAAAATTTCAGAATGACGCCCAGGATTCCGGCGGCGGCGATGTATAATACCGGGTGCGCCTTGAATTTGCGGATAAGTACAAAAATCACCGCAAAAAGCGCGGACTGCATGACGCGCAGATGTTCGTACCAAAGAACGGCGCCGCTGTCCCACAGCGATATTTTCAGCACGGGGATACAGGCCGCGCAGAGCAGGCCCGCCGCCGCCGGGCGGAGCCCCATGAATACCGCCTGCACAGCCTTGTTTTCCTTAAACGCCCGCAGCATTCCCGCTATAACGCAGATAATGATGATAGAGGGGGCGACGAGCCCCAGGGCGGCCGTTGCCCCGCCCGGAATACCGGCGGCGCGGTAGCCGGCGTAGATCGCCAGGTTTACCCCGACCGCGCCGGGCGAGGACTGGGCAACCGCCAGCATATCGGGGATGGTATGCGCGTCAAGCCAGGGCGCGGTATCGGCGAGCTTGTAGATAAAGGGCAGGGTGGCAAGCCCGCCGCCTATGGCAAAGAGGCCTATCCTGAAAAATTCGGCAAAGACGACAAGCAGATTCACGGCGTTTTCTCCCCGCCGTTCCCCCTGCCTTTTTTCGGCCGGTAGAGCAGGAAGCCCGCCGCGCCCGCCGCAATCACAAGCAGTACCGGGGAGGCGCTCAGTACGGCGGACAGCCCCAGAACTACCACAAAAATCGCGGGGGCCTTAAAGTCTTTAAAAATACCCTTCATCATCTTAAAAACAGTGTCCGCTATCAAGGCGCCGACAGCTACCCTTATTCCCCCAAAGGCGTGGCGTACCGCCGGAATATCCGCGTAGTTGGTAAGAAAAACCGCCACAAAACTTATCAGGATAAAGGAGGGGAATATTAAGCCCAGCGTGGCGATCACGCCGCCCGGAATACCTTTCCGCTTATAGCCGATAAAGGTGGCGGTGTTAACCGCAATCACGCCGGGAGTCACCTGGCCTATGGTGTAGTAATCCATCACCTCTTCCATAGTAACCCACTTCTTTTTAACAATAAGTTCTCTTTCTATTACCGGCAGAATCGCGTACCCGCCCCCGTAGGTAAAGACGCCTATACGCGCGAAAATAAAAAACAGTTCCGCTATTTCTTTCATTTTTTTTGTTCGGGGTAAATAACCGACAGGTGCAGTTCGTTAAGCTGCTTCGCGTCAACTTCGCTTGGGCAGTCGTCCATGGGACTCTTCGCGAAAGAGTCCTTCGGGAAGGCTATGACTTCCTTGATAGAGGTTTCCCCGGCCATGAGCATTACCAGCCGGTCAAAGCCCGGCGCGATACCGCCGTGGGGAGGGGCGCCGTATTTGAACGCTTCGGTAAGAAAGCCGAACTTGGCCTCCGCTTCCTCCGGCGGGATGCCGACTATGCCGAAGATGCGGTTCTGCAATTCCGGGTTGTGGATACGGATGGAACCCGAGGCAAGCTCGTAGCCGTTGAGTACCAGATCGTAGAGATCTCCCTTGACCGCGCCCGGGTCTTTTTCCAGGGTAGCGTGGTACTGTTCCTGCGGGTAGCTGAACATGTGGTGGGCCGCTTCCCAGCGGTTCTCATCCTCGTTAAATTCGAATAACGGAAAATCTACTATCCAGGCAAATTCAAAACGCCTTCCGCCGTCCGGGCTTTCGGTCAGCTTAAGGTCCTTTCCCAGTTTGGAACGTACCGCCCCCAGGGCGGTATTCGCGGTTTTCCCCGAGGAATCCGCCACGATAAGGATAAGATCCCCGCTTTTCGCGCCCAGTTCGCCGCATATCCGCCCGGCCTGTTCCTGGAAAAATTTGGAAACGCCGCCCTCAAAAAGAGGTGCGTCCCCTGTGCCGCCCGCCTTCATCCAGGCAAGCCCCTTTGCCCTGTATATCTTCGCGTGCGCTTCCAGTTCCTCAATCTGCTTTCTGGAATAGGACGCGCCGCCCATTGCCGCGGCGGGAATTACTATCGCCTTTACCGCGCCGCCGGGGACGGTAATGCCTTTGGCGGCCGCGGCGTTTTTTTCGGCCTCGCCCCGGGACAGCGCGTCTTTAAAAGCCTGGAAACCGGACGCGGCAACGTAAGGCGAAAAATCCCGCAGTTCAAGGCCGAAACGGAGATCGGGCTTGTCCGATCCGTAGCGCTCCATGGCATCTTCGTAACTAAGCCGGGTAAAACGCGCGGGGAGTTCCACACCTATTGTCTTTTTAAACACATAGCCCATCAGCCCCTCGGTCATGGCCAGTATATCTTCCCTCCCCACAAAGGACATCTCTATATCGATCTGGGTAAACTCGGGCTGCCGGTCCCCGCGGGCGTCCTCATCCCGGTAACAGCGGGCAATCTGGAAGTACTTGTCGAAACCCGCCGTCATGAGTATTTGCTTGTAAAGCTGGGGCGACTGGGGCAGGGCGTAGAATTTTCCCGGATAGAGGCGCGAAGGCACCAGGTAGTCCCTGGCCCCTTCCGGCGTGGACCTTATAAACGTAGGCGTCTCTATTTCGTAAAAACCCTGTTTCACCAGCCATTCCCGTACCGCGAAAGCGGCTTCGTTCCTCAGCCGTATGCGCCTCTGCATCCCGGAAGAACGGAGGTCCAGGTAGCGGTACTTTAAGCGCAGTTCTTCTTTCGCCTCAGATTCGCCTGACCCTTCGGCGTCGATCTGGAAGGGCAGCACCAGGGACCTGTTCAGAATTGCTATCCGGTCCGCGGCGACTTCGATTTCCCCGGTGATCATTTCGCCGTTGGCCATGCTGCCGGGCCTTTCCCTTACGGAACCTTCTACGGCAATGCAGAATTCGTTTCGCAGCTCGGCGCTTAACGCCGCCAGATGGCTGTTTTGTTCGCAGTCAACTACAACCTGGGTAATGCCGTAGCGGTCCCGCAGGCTGATAAAGGAAATACCGCCGTGATCCCGCTTCCGGTGCACCCAGCCGTTGAGAACGACTCTTTTCCCCGCATCGGCTTTCCGCAGTTCCCCGCAGGTGTTTGTACGTTTCATGCTTTCCATGAAACAACTATACCCCGAACCCCGTTCCCTGGCAAGGCGGCCCCCCGGCCTGTTTGTCTTAATTATGTTTTTTTATGGTTAAAAGTAACTTAACTTGATACGCTTGCCCATGGTTTTAAGGTTCGCGGCCAGTTCTTCTATCAGGCGCATTTTAAGGGAAAAGGCTATCTGCGCGTTCTGTTCGTTTTCATGGGCCGCGTTTTCCGCCCTGCCCACGAAGAAGTTGATGTCGGTCGCTTCCTCGAAGAGGAGCCGGGCAATCAGGGAAGCGCCGTCGTCGCCGCTGTTCCAGTCCGCGTAGTTTTCGTTGTCCTTAATGTAATCCTCCGCGTACTCCGCCACTTTGCGCAGGGTAATTATCCCCTCGGTTACCAAATCTACCCCTTCGATTTTTGAAACCGGGGGAATGGCCGGGTCCGAGATGGAAGGGGGAAGGTCCGTAACAAGGGGGCGCTTGAGAAATTCGGCGGCCAGGCGGGAAGTAGTGCCGCCCGAAATAATATGCCTGCCTTCTTTGGAAAGGAAAAGATTCATCATCTTTGAATGGTCGCCCGGATTATGGGGCGGGCCGATAAGTATGTTGGCCTGTCTGCGGGCGCGGATCTTTACGGTACAGACCGTGGTGTCGTCGCCGGGCCTGCCTGCGTAAAGTGAATAGCACTTGTTTATCAGCATGGCGCTCAGGGTTTTCGCGGTCCAGTGCGGGTCGTAGATATCCTCCAAAAACGACGCGACATCGTCCCGCTGCCAGTCCAGGTTCAGTTCGGGCCCGGCGCCGGCGTTAATGACCCCGTCGCTCATGGCGACAAAGGTATCCTCTTCCAGCAGGGCGATCCTGGTTTTGTGGATAATTTTATTGCCGATAGTTTCGGATATTACGGGGTAGTCGAACAGTTTCCCGCCGCGCAGGAGGATCACCCTGGGATTGTCGTACTGGATAATCTCCGCCTCCTGGTTTGTCTTTATTTTGATAATGGTGAAGGTTGAATAGGCGATGCCGATTTCGGCCCGCACGGGCAGGGTTGCCGCTATGGTTGACACGCAGTCTTCCACCGTAAGGGAGCTTGCCATCATGGTAGATATGATCCTGGCGGTAAGGGTAGAAAGTATGCTTGCCTTTACCCCGCTCCCAAGCCCGTCCGCCAGCACTATTACGGTAGAATCATCGCCGCCCGTATCTTTCCTGAAGATGCGGGAGTACTCGCTCCGCGAAGAATAGGCTATTTCCACATGATCCCCGCAGAGCTGCTCCCCGTATTTGTTAAGGCTTATGTATCCCAGATCGGTGCAGAGCTTAGGCATCGAAAAGCGATTCCTTTAGTTTGGTCAGGGCTATCTTGGTTTCCGCGGCGGTTTCGCCAAGCAGCGACGCTATTTCCTGTACGGTCCTCATCTGTTTTTCTATTACCCTGTCCGCGACCTCGATAGTCTTGCGGTCAGCGTTCTCTTTTTCTTCCTTCCGCGTTTCCTCTTCGGTTGTATCGCGCATAATCGAAATGATAATATGGTAGCTTTTGTCGTAAACGATGGCCTGTTCCACATGTTTGCGGTAATCGGCCAGGTAAACGTGCTTGTTGTAATTAAAAGATGATTTTTCCTTTGCCTCGATAAACGGCAGGGGGTCCATAATCCGTACTACCTGGTCTCCCAGGATGGTCGAGGGGTTTATATTGAAGAGTTTGCACGCGGCCGCGTTGATCTGCTGCACCTCGTAATTTTCGTTGAGTACCACGATGGCGTTGGGCGTGTTCTTGATAATGTTATCGGAAAAATTTTCCGCCTTTTCCTTCAGGTACGGGAGGCACATGGTCAGCGTCGCCTTTCCTTCAAGTACCGCCTGGGCCTTTTCCCGGCAGCTGTCGTACCCGCAGCACCCGCAGTTAAGCTCGTGTTCGATCTTTGTTTTCCCGATCTTTCCCAGCACCTCTTCTATTGCTTCGTCGCTGAAGTGGAACTTTCTCGGCGCAAGGGATTCGAATTTCCGGAGGAGATCTTCCCCGCTGTAATCGAAAACAGGAAAGTCGCCTGTCCCCGCGGCGCTGTTGACGGCGATATAATTCCGCACCGGGTGTTCCCAGTTTTTGCTCATCGCGGGCCCCATGGAACAGCTCCCCGAGCAGGCGGACATTTCGATAAAGCAGCGGTCCAGGCGGCCCCGTATTATGTCTTTGATGCAGGCCTTGCAGTTTTCAATGCCGTCTACCGAAAGGTAGCTGTAGTCCCTGTTTTTCTTTGCCATGGTGCGCAGTATGCCCCCGTTAACGGGGAAGATCCGCGCCAGGGTGTTGTTGTCCGCGGGAGGGGCGGGGCCGGAATCGCCGGAAGCCCCCTCTCCGGTTTCGATGTCCAGCCCCTTTTTCCTGAGCCACATCGAAAGCTCCCTGAAGGTAATCACGCAGTCCACCACCCCCGCCGCATCGGATTCGGCCTCCGCTTTTTTTGAAATACAGGGGCCGATAAACACGGTTTTCGCCCGCGGGCTGCGCCGCTTGATATCAAGGCAATGGGCGTGCATGGGGGAAACCACGTGGGCCATGCAGGGAAGGGCCGCCGGGTAGTATTTCTGCACCATCAGATTTACCGTGGGGCAGCAGGTCGTTATGATAACCCGCTGCTCCCCCTCGTCCACCATGTCGTCGTAGCGCTTTTTGACAATCGTCGCCCCGACGGCGGTTTCCTCGACAGCGGCAAAGCCCAGCTTTTTCAGCGCCTTCGTTATGGCGCCAATGCCCAGCCCCCCGAAATTCGCCGCGAAGGACGGGGCCAGGCTTGCCCAGACCTCTTCCCCGCTTTGGAGCAGGGCTTCCGCGGAATCAAGGTCGTTTCTCATCTCCTTGGCGTTCTGCGGGCAGGCCACAAAACAATGCCCGCAGAGTATGCACTCGTCATTTACGATTTCGGCCTTGTTATTTTCAAACTTGATGGACTTGACCGGGCAGCGCCTGATGCACTTGTAGCAGGTTTTGCAGTCGGTCGCCTTTAGCCTTAAATACTCAGGCATCCTGTACCCTGCCGCCCCTATTCGTACTCTACCACGTTGGCCCAGTTGTGCAGGAGGTTGCGGTTATCCGCCTCCGCTTTATTGAGCTGGGCCGCCGCCACAATCGGTATCCATTTGTCGGCGTACTGTTTGGCCGTGTCGGTCTTGAGGCAAAACATGTTGAAGTACTTTTCCGCGATGACGAATCGTTTGGCCAGCACAAACTGCATCCAGGTCTGCACCGCGTCGGCGGAGGCGTTCCCCGCCGTGGCGTGGGACCAGTCGATGATGCAGGCCTCGTTCCCGGAGGTAATAATGATATTGCTGGGGTTAAAATCCCCGTGGCAGAGTTTCGTATGCCTCGGCAGGCTGTCAAGGCGCGTGGAAAGCTCGTACCGGGTTGTGGCGTCAAGCCCCGACGCGCCGATCTTCCGATGCAGCTTGTCCCGCAGGAGCGCGAGCCGGGTCGCGGAATGTTTGTGCATTTCAATCTGGATATCCACAAAGCGGTTCAGGTGCTCGTCAAGCCTGTCCGGCTCTTTTTCAATCAGATCGGCCAGGGTAACGCCCTCAACATACTCCCAGACAATTGCCCAGTTCCCGTCGATTTTGGTAACTTCGCGCAGCTTTGGCACTTTCAAGCCGGTCTCGCCTACGGCGGCCAGATTCAGCGCCTCGTTAAAAACATCCGACGCGGGGTATTCGCTGCCCATAACCTTGTAGACATTGCCGTCTTCCAGATATATCTTCTTCTTTTCCCGTTCGACAATAATCTTCCGTTCGCCCATTATTTACCTCCTCCGGCGGCGTTACTGCCCGTTCCGTAATACGCGTTGAGGAACATCTGCCTGATCTCGCTTATCAGGGGATACCGGGGGTTGGCGCCGGTACACTGGTCGTCAAAGGCCGCCTCGCTCATGCTGTCAAGCCGCGCGAGAAAGTCCTCCTCGTCGATGCCGTAGTCCCTGATGGTCTTTTTGATCCCCACCTCTTCCTTGAGTTTTTCCACCGCGGCAATCAGGGCCTCGAGCTTTTCCTCGCCGGTCCTGCCTTTAAGCCCCAGCGCGTCGGCGATCCGCGCGTAACGCGCCAGGGTGTGCGGGTACTCGTACTGGGGGAAGGTCCCCATCTTGGGGGGCGTTTCCGCGGCGTTGAAGCGCAGCACCTCGCTTATCATCAGCGCGTTAGCCACGCCGTGGGGCAGGTGGTGGAAAGCCCCGAGTTTGTGCGCCATTGAATGGCACACCCCCAGGAATGCGTTGGCGAAGGCCATGCCGGCAATGGTCGCGGCGTGGGCCATTTTTTCCCTTGCCCTGGGATCGCCCGCCCCGCTGTTGTACGCCGGGGGAAGGTACTCGAAGATCAGCTTCAGCGCCTCTATCGCCAGGCCGTCGGTAAATTCCGTGGCAAGCATCGAGGCGTAGGCTTCAAGCGCGTGGGTCATGGCGTCGATGCCGGACGCGCTGGTAAGGCCTTTGGGGGCGTCCATCTGCATATCCGCGTCCACGATCGCCATGTCCGGCAATAATTCGTAGTCGGCCAGGGGGTATTTCATCCCCGCCTTTTCGTCGGTGATAACCGCGAAGGGCGTCACCTCGCTCCCGGTCCCCGCCGAGGTAGGCACCGCGATAAAGTAAGCCTTTTCCCCCATCTTGGGGAAGGTATAAACCCGCTTCCTTATATCAACAAAACGCATGGCCATGTCCTGGAAATCCGCCTCGGGGTGCTCGTAAAGCACCCACATGATCTTCCCCGCGTCCATAGCCGAGCCGCCGCCTACCGCGATGATCACGTCCGGGGCGAAGGCGCTCATCTGGGCCGCGCCTTCCCTGGCGCAGGCCAGAGTCGGGTCCGGCTCGACGTTAAAGAAACTTTCATGCGCAATCCCCAGCTCGTCAAGCTTGTCGGTAACGGTTTTTGTATACCCGTTGGCGTAGAGGAATTTGTCCGTCACGATAAACGCCCGTTTCTTGCCCATAACGGCCTTCAATTCGTCCAGGGCCACAGGGAGGCAGCCCTTCTTTATATATATTTTTTCAGGAGCCCTGAACCACAGCATATTTTCCCTCCGTTCCGCGACGGTTTTGATGTTGAGAAGGTGCTTTACCCCCACGTTTTCGGAAACAGAATTCCCGCCCCAGCTGCCGCACCCCAAAGTAAGGGACGGGGCCAGCTTGAAATTGTAAAGGTCCCCTATGCCCCCCTGCGAGGAGGGCGTGTTCACCAGGATACGGCAGGTCTTCATCCTTTCCGCGAAGCCGGCGAGTTTTTCCTCCCTGCCCGTCGTGCCAAGGTACACCGAGGCGGTGTGGCCGTAGCCCCCGTCTTTTACCAGCCGGTCCGCCTTGTCCAGCGCCTCGGCGAAATCCTCCACGCGGTACATTGCCAGGACCGGCGAGAGTTTTTCGTGGGCGAATTCCTCGGACAGCTCCACGCTTACAACCTCGCCGATAAGTATCTTCGCGCTCTCAGGAACCGTTACCCCGGCCAGCGCGGCAATCGTATGGGCCTTCTGCCCCACGATCTTCGCGTTCAGCGCCCCGTTGATGATAATGGTCTTGCGTACCTTTTCCGTCTCCTGGGGGTTGAGAAAATAACAGCCCCGGTATTCAAATTCTTTTTTTACGGCTTCGTAGATCCTGTCAAGCACAATTACCGACTGTTCTGACGCGCAGATCATCCCGTTATCAAAGGTTTTTGAGTGGATGATCGAATTTACCGCCTGTTTAATGTCCGCGCCGGAATCGATAAGCGCCGGCGTGTTTCCCGAACCCACGCCGATAGCCGGCTTTCCGGAAGAATAGGCGGCTTTTACCATGCCCGGCCCGCCTGTGGCGAGGATAATGTCCGCCTCCCTCATCACCGTATTGGTCATCTCCAGGCTGGGCTCGTCTATCCAGTTGATAATCCCCGAAGGCGCCCCGGCCGCGACCGCCGCGTCAAGCACGATCCCCGCCGCGGTATTGGTGCAGGCTTTCGCCCGGGGGTGCGGGGAGATGATGATCCCGTTCCGCGTTTTAAGCGCGAGGAGGGTCTTGAATATCGCCGTAGAAGTCGGATTGGTGGTGGGGATTACCGCCGCGACAAGGCCGATAGGCTCCGCCACCTTTCTGATCCCGGCCACCCGGTCCGTCTCGATTACCCCGCAGGTTTTTGTGTCCTTGTAGGCGTTGTAGATGTATTCGGCCGCGTAGTGGTTTTTGATCACCTTGTCTTCCACGACCCCCATGCCCGTCTCTTCCACGGCCTGCTTTGCCAGCGGGATCCGCGCCCTGTTCGCCGCTTCCGCGGCCGCGAAGAAGATCCGGTCCACCTGCTCCTGGGTAAAGCCCGCGTAGGCCGCCTGGGCCTTTCTGATTTCGCTCAAAGCCCGCCCCAGCGATTCGGTGTCTTTAACAATCTCTCGGTTTTTTGTAGCCATAAGCTTTCCTTTTGCGTCAAAAGCGTTTCGTTTCAATATAAGTAAATTATAAATTATCCGGCACTGGATTGCACAAATTTTTGATAATTTAATAATATTGAAGTATTATACTATAATGACCGCCGCCCGGCACTCTTGCGCGGCCCGGAAACCCGGAACAAGCGCGGAATTTAATGAATTTCTGACTGCCAAGGCGAATAAATCGAAGACGCAAGGGAAAAGAAATATTGCGCCGACCTCCGGCCTCCGAAACGCGGCTCCCGAAACCTTGACAAAAATTTCCCGGTTCTGTAGACTTCGTTACTGTATCCTGCCTGAATTTCTTAATTCAGCGTATTTTTCGGCAAAAACGGAGGTGGTTCGCGGATGTTCTGTAATTCCTTGTACAGTAAAGAATTAGCATCCCCCCTCCCCCTGTTTGTAAGGAAGGCGGGAAAGTTCCATACCTGTACGGAGCCATTTCGTACATTCCCCCGAAGGTTGCAAACCTTCCTCCGGTATCGGGGGAAAGAGGATATGAAGAAAAAGGAAGCCTCCTGTATGGCTCAAAATCATAATGATATTCCGGCAGGATACCGAACTGCCCGTGTTCGCGAAGAACCGCTGCGCCTACGCGCCGGCAAACTACACCCGTTGGCAGATTCTCAGTCCCAAGCCCTTCCTGGAGACCTCATTACCGCCTTTGATAGCGCCCTGACGCTCTACGAGGACCCCAGCCACGGCAGGATCGATATCCTGGACAAGAACGAGGATGGCAAACGTGGCCCCTGGTCGGACGTAACGAGTTGATCGTCAGTTGATCCCGTTCAATAAGCGTGTATGTTCCGGCGGATAACGCCGTGAAGATAAGGGCTGCGGTACGCGCAGTATTGCGTACAAAGCGGAAGGCGTTCCGGCGGAATAACCGTTGGTTATAGGAACCGCCGCTGAAAAAGGCGCACTGTATGAAAGGTTCGTATGGCGCGTAGTTATGTACTGGAGGAAGAAACTATGAGAAAAGTGTTAGTTATTGGACTTATCCTGACCTTGTGTACGGGAATGGTTTTTGCGGCGGGCGGGGGCCAGCAAAGCGGAGGCCAGCAGGGCGGCAAAAGGCAGTATGTCTTCGGATATACCTGTATGCAGCTCAGCAATCCGTTCTTTACCTATATTGAACAGGCTATGCGGGCGGAAATTGAGAAAAACGGCGATAGGCTCATCACGGTCGATCCTGCCATGGATGTGGCTAAACAGATCAACCAAATTGAAGATCTGATTTCGCAGAAAATCGATGTACTCTTTTTGAATCCCGTAGACTGGGAAGGCATACGGCCGGCGCTCCTTGCGCTCCAACGGGCCAATATTCCTGTCGTCAACTTTGACGCCGAAGTGAAGGACATGGACCTGGTGACCGCATACGCCGGTTCCGATAACTTCAACGCCGGTAAAGTCTGCGGCGAAGACATGGTAAGGCGCTTCCCCAACGGCGGCCCTATTGCAGTGCTCGATTCTCCCACCATGAACTCGGTTCGGGACCGTATTGACGGTTTTATGGCAGCTATCCAAGGGCATAACTTTAATATCGTGTTCCAGAGAGACGCCCTGGGGGATCTCCCCACATCTCTCCGTCATACGGAAGACCTCCTGCAAAGCCATCCGGAAGTCCTCGCCATTATGGGTGGTAACGACCCGACGGCCTTGGGCGCTCTTGCTGCGTGCAAGACTGCCAATCGTACCAATATCGCCATTTACGGCGTTGACGGTTCCCCGGAAGCCAAGGCTGCCATGGCCGAAGGCGGTCAGTTCTATGGTTCCGGCGCCCAGAGTCCCAAATCGATAGGGCTTGAATCCCTTAAACTGGGTTACCAAATCCTGCGGGGCGAAAGCTATTCGAAACGTGTGCCGGTTCCGACCTTTATGATCAACCAGGCTAACGTTGCCCAGTACGGTACCAGCGGCTGGCAGTAAAATTCTGAGGGAAAGCGGGATACCTTGAGTGTACGGTTCATCCCGCTTTCTCTTTTTTCTTTTAGATTAAGGCGGTTTCAAAATATCGGATTTTGAAATTGGCCTGGTTTCCGGTCATTTAAGGAGATTTTAAGTGAGCGATGAGACGGTTCTGCTGGAAATGAACCATGTAAGGAAAGAATTCCCCGGGGTCATCGCGCTTAAGGATGTATCTCTGAGGCTTCGCGCCGGAGAAGTTCATGCCCTGCTGGGAGAGAACGGTGCGGGGAAGTCGACTCTTATCAAGGTATTAGGCGGAATCTATACTGCCAATGCGGGAGAAATCCGGATTAACGGAAAGCCCGTAAGCATCCACTCGGTTCAGGATGCTCATCATAACGGGATCAGCGTCATCCACCAGGAGCTGGTCCTTGTCCCTCACATGACAATAGCGGAGAATATTTACCTTGGACGGGAACCGGTAAAGGGGAACCGGGCCGTGGATTTTAGGATAATGAACTCTGAGGTAAAGAGCATCCTGGAGTCCTTTGAACTTGAAATGAAGCCCGATGAGGAAGTAAGCAGCCTGACCATCGCCCAGCAGCAGATGGTCGAAATAATCAAAGCTCTTTCATTTAACGCAAAAATATTGGTCATGGACGAACCTACTTCTTCCCTTTCGGAAAAGGATGTAGGTTTTCTCTTTGACACCATCAGGAAACTCAAAACCCAAGGCGTTGGGATAATCTATATTTCCCACCGCATGAGCGAACTTAAGCAGATAACCGACCGGATCACCGTAATCCGGGACGGAGAGTATATAGGTACCAGAGATACCGCCGCGGCTTCCACCGATGAACTTATTGCCATGATGGTCGGACGGCAGCTTACCAATTACTACACCCGGGACTTCGGGACCCCCGGCGAACCGGTTCTGGAGGTCAGGAACTTAAGCGACGGCAAGGTCCTTAAGGATATCTCTTTTTCCCTGCGGAAAGGGGAGATCCTCGGTTTTGCCGGCCTGGTCGGAGCGGGCCGCAGCGAATTGATGAAAGCCATTTTCGGCCTTTGGCCGTTCACCGGGGGAGAAATTCTGGTGAAGGGCAAAAACGTAACTATCCGCAATCCCGACGATGCCATGCGCCTGGGCCTTGTCCTGGTACCGGAAAGCCGGAAGCTTGAAGCGATTTATCCGGAAATGAGCGTGATGTTTAACATTACCCTCAAGACCCTTAAAGAGTTTATCAAAGGCCTTTTCGTTGATCATGAGAAGGAAAAAGCTATAACCAGGGAACAGGTAGAAACCATGGCAATAAAAACCCCTTCCTATTCCCAGACTACCGGAAACCTTTCCGGCGGAAATCAGCAGAAAGTGGTTATCGGGCGGTGGCTTGCCACAAAGCCCGGCATCCTCATTCTGGATGAACCCACCAAGGGCGTGGACGTAGGAGCCAAGGCGGAAATCTATGGCATCATGAACAGCCTGGTCAAGCAGGGGGTTTCTATAATCATGATATCATCGGAATTACCCGAAGTTATCAACATGGCCGACCGGGTCATCGTGATGAGCGCCGGCAGGATAACCGCATGTCTCCCCCGGGAAAGCCTTTCCCAGGAAGAGATAATGAAACACGCAACCCAGTTTATTATTTAAGATGTGGAGGACAGGAGATGGGGAATACCAATACTAAAAAGACTATGACGGACAACCCGTTACTGAAACAGAACCCGGCGTTTCGTTTTGTCCGGGATAATTTGGGCATTCTGGTAGGACTTTTGGTAATGTGCCTGATCCTGGTGATTTACGATGCGTTTAGAGGGCGTTCCGTATTCCTTACTACCAATAATATTATGAATGTTCTGCGGCAGGTAGCCACAAACCTGTACATCGCCTGCGGCATGACCATGATTATCATCCTGGGCGGCATAGACCTTTCGGTTGGGTCCATTGTCGGCCTTTCGGGTTGCGTTACCGGCGGTTTAATTGCGTTTGTAAATTGGCCCATGCCTGCGGCGGTACTGATGGGTGTCCTGGTGGGCGTGGCATCCGGCGCTTTTAACGGTCTTTGGGTTTCTAAAACCACGATACCCCCCTTTATCGTCACCCTGGCCATGATGAACATTGCCCGCGGGGCCGGTTATGTGTATACCGGAGGCCAGCCTATCCGGATCATGTCCGATTCCTTCAATTTTATCGGTTCAGGCTATGTCTTTGATGTAATACCCATGCCCGTCATATACCTGGTGATCATCGTACTGATTTCCAGCTATATCATGAACCGGACTAAGTTAGGCCGTCATATATACGCAGTGGGCGGTAACCCCATGGCGGCGCTATTCTCGGGCATCAAAAACGGGCACGTAAAATTCTTCGCCTATGTTTTCTCGGGAACCATGAGCGGTATTTCCGGCGTAGTGCTGGCGTCCCGCATGTTCTCGGGGCAGCCGACAGCCGGGCAGAGTTTTGAAATGGACGCCATTGCCGCTGTCGTCCTGGGCGGGACCAGTATGTCCGGCGGCGTTGGCAAGATAGGGGGGACGGTCATCGGCGCCCTCATTATCGGGGTTCTGAATAACGGCCTCAATCTTCTTAACATCAACTCTTTCTGGCAGTACATTGTAAAGGGCGTAGTAATACTTATCGCGGTATACGTGGACTTCCTCAAGAAGACCAGGAAGGGAAACAAGTAACGGCCCAAAAGGGCTGACGCAAGGGTGTCAGTCAGCTTTTTTCCCCTGACACTCCCGCTTACCTTCAATAGATCTAATGTACTCCTGCCTTACTCCAGTTCCAGGCGTATCACCATCCCCTGCTGGAACGCCGTCCCCGGGGGCGGGTACTGCCTTCTTACCCAGCCGTCGCCTTCCATCTCGATGACCAGATCGTCCCGCAGCAGCAGGGGCAGTATCTGCCGTTTGGAATAGCCGGTAAAATCCGGCAGCCGGGTGTCTATCCTGGGTATGTCTACAGGGGGAAGGGTGATATTCCCCGGATGGTCCACCTGGATATTCCTCCCCCGGGGAATACCCAGATAGTCAGCCAGGGCTTCCGCGGCTTCCCGTACCGGCGGGGCGGCGATGCGGCCGCCGAGATACTCGCCCTTGGGCTGCACTATGACCAGGTACAGGACCAGCGAAGGGGATTCCGCGGGGAGCAGGGCGATGCAGCTCGCGATATAATCCGTCTCCGAATACCGGCCGGTACGGGCGTCGGCAACCTGGGCGGTGCCGGTCTTGACCGCGAGCGACAGATCCCCCACATTGGCCCGCCAGCCCGTACCCGCCTCGGAAGTAACGTCAACCATGTAGGACCGCATGCTCCGGGCGGTTTCGGCGGACAGAATACGGCGGGGCGGGCCGGACTCGTAATTGCGCGTGGTCTTGCCGTTCCAGCTTACAATACGGGAGACGATTTTCGGCGGGACCAGAATCCCGTCATTGGCGATGGCAGTGGCGGCCTGGAGCATTTGCAGGGCGGAAACGGAAATTTCCTGGCCTATGGCAATGGTGGGCTTGGACCGCTCGGACCAGTAATCCGTATTGTTCAGAATGCCGGCAGTTTCGCCGGGATTCCCCGCGCCGGTGCGGGAGCCGAAGCCGAAGGTCCTCAGGCTGTTGTAGAAATCCGGGATGTCCATGTGATCCGAAGCATAGGCGGCGCCGGCGTTACAGGAATAGGCGATAATGTCCCTGGCCGTAACCCGGCCGTGGCTTGCAAGGCAGTTGATCACTATCCGTTCCCCCCGGCCGGTTACCCGCTCGTAATGGCCGTTGCAGACAAAAACCGGATTCTCGGCGCTGCCCCAGGAGTCCATCAGGGCGGCCATGGAGTAAACCTTGAACACGGAGCCGGGTTCGTAGGCCCAGATTGCCGGCCTGTCCATGCGGGACTTTTCATCGGAGTTGCGGATGTCGTTCGGGTCAAAATCCGGCAGGGAGGCGGACCCCAGGATCTCCCCGTTCCTCGGGTCCATAGCCATGAGCATTACCGCCTCGGCCTGGTGTTCGGTATAGAGGCGCCGGGCTATGTCCTCCAGGATATACTGCACGTTCGCGTCTACCGTAAGGACCACCTGGTTGCCGTTGGAATCCTCCGGGGCAAGTTCCGTCTCAAACGCGTATTCAATGCCCCCCAGGCCGTTGTGTTCGTCCCCCACAAAACCGACAATCTGGCCGGCTATCCGCCCTTCCGGGTAGATCCTGCCCGTGATATGCTCGATCCCTATGCCGGAAAGATCGCCCCTTTCCATGGCGGCCTCGATTTCCCGTATCTCGGGCTGCTCCAGCTGTTTTTTCAGGTACAGAAAGTCGCTGCGGGAGGCGTCTATCCTTTCGAGAATCTCGTCACTGGTCATGCCGAGTATGGGGGCCAGATCCCGGCTTACCGCGACGGGGTTCCTTACGTCCGGTTTCCAGACCGTCACATTCCCCAGCCTGGTTTGCAGGGCCAGGGTGCGGCCGTTCCGGTCCATAATCGAGCCCCGCTCCCAAAGGGTTCGGGGAGGGTTTACCGTATCGGACGAAGGGGGCTTGAACGAGAGCGTAGCATAACGTATCAGAACCACGGCGGCCAGAATCCCGAAGACCGCCGCGAAAATAACAAAACGGGTTTTTTGCAGCGGGGTTTTCCCGGATTCGTATTCAGAATGCCAGTTCATTTAACACCTAGTACTTTTCCCACAATCATGTCCGCCGGTACCGGCCCGTAGGAACGGGAGTCGTAGGAGTCCAGGCTGTTGTCGCCCAGGGCGATGAACCGCGGGGGGATGCCGGATTTCGATTCGGCCGGCGGTTCCGACAGTTCCGCGCAGCGTTTTACCGCTATGCTTCCCTGGGGGGTGACAAACACCACTACGTCCCCGGTTTTCGGCAGGGACCAGCGCAGCAGGTATTTCCCCGTCCCGGGGAGGCGGAACCCGTAGGCCAGGCGGTTTATTACAAGCACGGTCCCGTTTCTAATGGCCGGCTGCATGGACCGCCCGCTGGCAATCAAAAAATCGAAGAGGAAAAATTTCATCAAAACAGCCACAAGAAGGGCAAGCAGAATCGTCCTTCCGGTATGAACGGCGTTTTTTTCCATCAAAAGAAGTATAATGCCAAGAGCCAGTTATGTCGATAAACCATAGTAAGAGTTTGCCGCGCTTTGCGCGCGGAGCCCCGAAAAACCGCCGGGCAGGCGATTTTTTGTCTTGCAAACTCCGCAGGTACGCCGGATAACCGGGATTTTTGCGGCCCTGGCGGAGCGAGAGCCCGCAGGCTGCCGGGGGTTCCGGCGGGGTTCCGGATACTTGCCCTGACTAAGGCTGCGCTTGCAAGAGCCGGCATTTCGCAAAAGTTTCGAGGATAGCTATGTTAGATGTAATTGCCGCCCAGCATGTCGAACGCCGCAAATATTCTTCCGCCCATGCGCGGATATACCGGATCGATCAGATCAAACAGCACCCGGCCCATAAAAAGCGCCCCCGCAGGAAAAAAGACAGGGGCGCCCTTTGGCGGTTCCACGGATCTTTCAGCGCTTTTCTTAAAAAAACAGGCGCCATGCCGGGCGCGGGGGAAAACCCCGCTTCTCCGGAAGGGAAAATGAGGGCCCCCCTTCCCGGAAAATTCGCCTTCTGGCGGAAGGCGGCCGCCCCGAAAACCGCCGCGGCAAGGGCCGCGTCCCCGGCAAAGATCCTCCTTAAACAGGTACTTCCCCTTCTGGCGCTGCTTTTGGCAGCCGCGTATTTCCTCTTTGCGGCCGAGTGGCCCAGAGCCGCCGCTATCCCCGACCTCCCCCCCCTGATCAGGGCCCCGGAAGACACGCTCTTTGAACGCGACATGATCTCCTACGCGGGGCTCCTGCCGGCGGGAGCGGACGAGCAGGGCGGCGAGGAGATGCCCCTGGATATGATGGAAACCTTTCAGTGGCAGACTTACCGGGTAAGGAAGGGGGATTCGGTTTATAAAATAGCCCAGGCCCACGCCGTCAGCATGGATGCCGTTATCGCCTCCAACGGGATGTCCAACGCGAAAAAACTCTACGAAGGCCAGGAGATCAAGATCCCCAACATGGACGGCATTCCCTATACGGTAAGGCGGGGCGACAGCCTCCTTAAAATCTCGGGCTCCATGGGCGTCCCCCTTACGGCGATTCTGGATGCCAACGATATTGAAACCGATGATATCAGCCCCGGAACCGTGCTCTTTATCCCGGGCGCCCGGATGAAAACAGAAGACCTTAAACTTGCCCTGGGCGAATTTTTCAAATACCCGGTACGGGGGAGGCTCAGTTCCCCCTTTGGCTGGAGGAACGATCCTTTTACCGGGGTAAGGCGCTACCATGCCGCCCTTGATTTGGCAGCCTCCACAGGCACAACGGTCAATGCTTCCATGGACGGGCAGGTGGCTACGGTGGGGTACAACGCCACCTATGGAAAGTTTATTATTCTGAGCCACAGCAATAATTTTCAGACCCTGTACGCCCATCTGAGCGCGACTTCGGTTTCCCAGGGGACCTATGTTTCCCAGGGGGCCAAAATCGGGGAAGTGGGGAGTACCGGCTACAGTACCGGCCCGCACCTCCACTTTGCCGTGTATAAAAACGGAAAAGCGGTAAATCCTCTTGATTTTCTTAATTCCGGATTATAAACTTATGGCATCTATCTATAATGTGTCATCCACTGTTATAATAAAAAAGTGTAAAGAAAACCGCCGGGAGGAATCATGCGCAAACTTGTTTTTATTTTAATTGCCTTCATTGCCGCGGCAACTCTTATCAGGGCGCTGGATTCGGGAAGCGGCCCTGCGGAGATTGTCTCGGAGATCCCGGACATAGACCTTAACCAGGGACATTAAGTTTGCTGTGATGGATTTTTCCGATAAAACTTCCGGCCAGACATATATGCCTCCGAATTTCAGCCGCTTGCTGGACAATGCCTGCGACCAGTTGTGGAACAAAAAAGCGGAACTTTCCATACGGAAGATAAATTTCCTTGAGGAGGAACTTATCAAAATGGAGAAGGAGCTTGATGAATTCATCGCGCAAAAGCCCTGAACGCCCAGCCCTTTTCATCACGGCCCTGGCCGCCGCCGCCCTGTTGGTCCTGCTCCGCCCCCCTGTTTTTGCCAAGCTGAATTTTTCAGGCCTCGACCTTTCCGGCGACAACCGGCTGCTCTTCCTGGCCGAGGCGGATACCGGGGGCGGCCGGCTCCAGAGCGCCCTGGTGCTTTCCCGCCTGACGGACCTTTCGCTCCAGCAATTGACCGCCTTTCCGGAAAAAATCGAGATCATGGAAAACGGCCGGTCGCTCCAGGTACGCAATACCTTCGGGGCGCTCCGGCTCCCGCTGACAGGCGGCCTTCCCCGGAGCATCACGGGCTTCCCGGCTTTTACCGAAGGCGCCCCGGTCCTGGGGGGCCGCCTTGACGGCGCGGCCGCTTCCGCCGACGGCAAGTGGCTCCTCGTGGTGGACCCGGTCACCGCGGCTTACGGCAACCTCGTCCTTATCGACACGGCCTCCGGAATAAGGACCGTAATCACAAACAGCATCGAACGGCCGGATACGGCTTTCCCCGCCCGCTGGAGTCCGGACTCCAGGGTCTTTGTCTATACCAAGGAGGGGAAACTCTTTTACCACAGCCTTGGCGCCGGCGCGTCTTCCGCCTATCCGGTAGACGAACGCTACCGGCTTATCGGGGAAGGGAACACAAATTCGATGTATTGGAGCAGCGCCGGGGATTTTTTTTATATCAAAGGGTCCACCGTGTACCGGGTCCGGGGGCCGGATCTTTTTGCCCGCTCGATCTACTCCGATTTTCTGGAGATAGGGGCCGTGGCGGGGAAAATACCTTTCGAGTTTGATCCCGGTTTTGACGCCTTCTGGATAGCCCCGGACTTCCGTTCCATACTGTTCTCGAAAGGGGGCAGGAATATCTTCTACTTTCCCCTCGGACTTGACGACTACGGCAGCGACAAGGTCGTGTCCCTGCCCTATCTGATGCTGCCCCGCTCCACTTACAATGTCAGCGTCCTGTGGTCTTCCGGCGGGAAAGTTACCGTGCTGGCGGCTGTGCCTCGGGGCGCGGACGGAAAAACCGCGATTGCGTACCGGCTCGACACAGGCGGGCCAGAGATGGCCTTCAAGCTGCTCGACGCGCCCCCGGGGCCGGCCGGGGCGCTTTCGGGCGACGGCGGCAAAGCGGTTTTCTGGGGGGAGCAGGGCTGCGTGCTTTACGATTACGCGGAATGGAGGCAGATCCGGACTATTTCAAGCAGGCCCGTGTGGGACTGCCTCTGGCTTGGCGACGGGGACCTGGTCATGGGGGACAGCTCGCGGCTTGAGCGTATCAAGATTACCCTGGACGGAGACAGGGCGGAGCTTTCCCGCGCGCTGCTCTGCCTTTCCTCCGCGGAATTTTACGGCTACGAGGAAGAGACCGGCCGTATTGCCGCCAATGCCGGCGGCATGTGGTTTGTCACCGACGGCTCGGGCCCCTGGACGGAAATCGCGCGGCCGGCGCTGCGCGCGCGCTCCCAGGTTTCGGGCCGTTACCGGGTATACCTGGAACAGCAAAATACCGGCCCCTACGAAAACCTCCCGATGATCCGCAACACAAGCGCCGCGGGTACTTCCCCCCTGCTGCGCCGCGTATCCTATGCCGGGGCCGGGGAAGAAGGCGGCGCCCTTTCCACGGCTGCTTTTGACGGGGGCCGCGAACTGGCCCTGTGCTTCGATTTGTACGACGACGCCACGGGGCTTCCCCAGGTTCTGGAAACCCTGCGCCGTTACGGCATAAAGGCCACTTTTTTTGTAAACGGGGAATTTATACGCCGTTTTCCCGGCGCCGTACGCGATATTGTTGACGGCGGCCACGAAACGGCATCCATGTTTTTTGTTCCCATCGATCTTTCCGATTCGCGGTACCAGATAAACGTTGATTTTATCAGCCGGGGCCTTGCCCGGAACGAGGACGAATTCTACAACGCCACAGGTCGGGAGCTTGCCCTGCTCTGGCATCCCCCTTACTTCGCCCTGTCATCGGAGTACATTGCCGCCGCCGCGAAAGCCGGGTACAAAACCATAGGCCGGGACGTGGACCCCATGGACTGGGTTACCCGCGACGCGGCGGCCGGCCGCGCCCTGGTACAGTACTCCGCGGGCGAAATGATCGACCGGATCATGGATTTAAAGAAACCGGGCTCGGTAATACCCATACGCCTGGGCCTGCTCCCCGGCGGCCGGCCGGACTACCTCTACAACCGCCTGGGCGTGCTGCTCGACGCCCTTATCCGCGGCGGCTACAGCGCGGTCACCGTATC
>JAIRYB010000059.1 GCA_031267955.1 Spirochaetaceae bacterium
CGCTTCCGCCGCGCGGGCTATTACCTGGCCCTGGGGCTCCGCCTCGTTCCACATGGACCAGTAGACGATCTTTGCGCCGCTGCCGCCGGATTTGCCGCCGGAACAGCCGGCCAGCCCCATAATTGCCGCAGCCGCTATAGCCGCTAAAACAATCCGTTTTTTCATTCTTAAACTCCTTCAAATACGAAATATTCCCATATTATCACCTTCCCGGTATTATTATCAATAAACTATTTAGCAAAAAACATGGACAATTGTGCAATTTTTCTCTATATTCTATATTATTATGGTCGAAAAATTAGGCCTCTTTTTCAACGAGGAAGTACAGCAGCTCATCGACAGCTTCGCCTATTGCTTTAAGGTAAAAATCACCATTTTCTCGTCGGGGATGGAAGAACTCCTGGTGGGGCTTCAAAATCCGGGGGCCCGGTTCTGCCAATTGATCCAGAAAGGGCTGCATTTCCGGTACCGCTGCTGCCGCCAGGACAAACTTATGTGCGAACGCTGCGAGAAGAAGCAAGAGCGCCTGGTTTACGACTGTTACGCGGGACTCAGAGAGGCGGTGCTGCCTATCAAGGTCGAGGAAACCCTTATCGGGTACGCCATGCTCGGCCAGTTCAGGACCCGGAAGGAACTGCCCGCCGAAATTGTCCGGGACTGGCTTGGCCGGGGCTTCAGGCACGAAACCCTGAAAGCGGCCTTTCTGGACCAGCCCTTCTTCGATCAGGCGGCGCTGGACAATATGCTCCGGCTCTTTTCCATGCTTGTCAGCTTTATCGTTACCCGGGAGTACGTCAAGGTCCGCCGGCCCGGCCTCGTGGAGAAGACCCTGCACTGGCTGGAGGACCATATAGCGGAGCCTGTAAGCATAGACGATATAGCCGCCGCCATGAACCGGAGCAGGTCCACCATCTCCCACCGGATAAAACAGCAGCTTGGCCTCAGCTTCAAACAGCTCTGCATCCTCAAGCGTATCCAGCGCTTTGAAAGCATAGCCTCCGCCGAACCGCAAATCTCCATCCAGGAAGCCGCCGCCAGGGTAGGCTACGAGGACCCCTACTATTTTTCCCGGATATACAAGAAGGTCCGCCTTACCGCCCCGTCGCAGTACATAAAATCCCTTAAAGACAGCCCCGCCGGGGATTCCCTGGCGCATGGATAATTACGCAGCAGAGAAACACCCCGCGTTTCCCCTGAACCTGGCCCTGCCCTGCCGCCCGCCTTAAAGCCCCTTCGGCGTCCCCAGAATCTCGGCCAGGACCACCGCCCGCTTGAGCGGGGGCAGGTAGCCCAGCCTTTCCGGGAAACCGGCGGAAACAGCGCCCCGCTTAAATCCGGGGCCGCTCCGGGCATTGCCCGGGTCGCCGGACCGTCCGTTGTTATTCACGGAAGCCCCGGCTTCCGGCATGGAGGAAACAGAAGGGGGAAAAATCCCCCCCGCCCCGCGTGTTCCCGCGCCTGCGGCAAAACCGGATACCGCGCCGGCGGCAATTCCCGGAAAAGGGGAAGAATCACGGGCCGGGGCGGAAACCGGGGCAAAAAGGGGCGCGGAAAAGGGGGCCGGAACCGGGTCCGAAAGGGGCGCGGCAACTGAATACTTCGCGGCTGCCGGAGCCGGGGGGGCCGGGACAGCCGGCGCGGGTTCGTCGTCTACCGACAGATTCCAGGCCGAAAATTCCCCGTCCCCGCCGTCTTCCCCGCCTTCGCTTTCGCCTTCCCGGTAATCCCGGCCCCGGTAAAAGGCCGGATCAGGAGGCCTTTCGAATTGCCCTTCCCCCTCCTCCCGCCTCTCCTGCTTTTTCCGCTCCCCCGCCCTTCTGATAAACAGCCGGCCGATCTGGAGGGTAATGGCGATAACGACAAAGACAACATATACAAGGTTGTCGGAAAGAAAATCCATGATCAGGTACCAGCGCTATTGGAGCCGCCGGCAGGGGAATTCCCTATAGAGGAGCGCATGTCCGTGTCGGCCTGGATATTCTTGAGCCGGTAGTAATCCATCACGCCCAGGCGGCCGTTTCTGAAAGCGTCGGCAATAGCCAGGGGAACCTCGGCTTCCGCCAGCACAACCTTGGCCCGGTTTTCCTGGACAAGGGCGATCATCTCCTGTTCCTGGGCCTGGGCCGCCGCCCGCCGCTTTTCCGCCTCGGCCTGGAAACGGCGCTTGTCCGCCTCGGCCTGGTCTGCCTGGAGCTTGGCGCCCACATTCGCGCCCACGTCGATGTCCGCAATATCAATGGAAAGAATCTCGAACGCGGTCCCCGCGTCCAGGCCCTTGCCCAGAACCCGTTTGGAAATAGTATCGGGGTTTTCCAGCACCGACTTATAGGATTCGGAGGAGCCGATGGTGGTGACAATTCCCTCCCCTACCCTGGCGATGATGGTCTCCTCCGTGGCGCCTCCGACCAGGCGCTCGAGGTTTGCGCGAACCGTTACACGGGCTTTGACCTGGAGCTGGATGCCGTCTTTTGCCACCGCGTCAATCGTATGCTTCCCCTTGGTGGTATCCGGGCAGTCGATCACCTTGGGGTTGACGCTGGTCCGCACCGCTTCCAGAACATCCCGGCCCGCCAGGTCGATGGCCGCGGCCCGCTGGAAAGGCAGGGGGATATTGGCCTTGTTCGCGGCCACCAGCGCGCGGCTCACCTTAATCACATCCCCCCGGGCAAGAAAGTGCGTTTCCAGCATATCCGAATCCACGTCGATCCCCGCCTTGGTAAGCATAATCCGGGAATCCACGATGATCCCGGCGTTTACATGCCGCAGCCACATACCTATCAGCTTGCCTAGCCCCACATAGGCCCCGGACAGGAGCGCCCTGAACCAAAGCCCGAAAAAGCGGAAAAACAGCAGCAGAAACCCGAGCGCGATTACGCCTATCACCACGTAAAGAATAATAAAACCCATTGTATCCTCCAAAATGTTTGAATTGCGGTAATTATACAAGGGGGGGCCTGTTACCGTAAGGCGCCTGCCATAAAACCAGGCCGCCTTGGCCCCCCCTGCGGCCGGGCCGCGGTCCCGGCCTACCCCCCATCCATGCGCCGGCTTCGCCGGCGCAGCTGCCGGTTAACAGCCCGCCGCTAAACCTGTCCGCAGGGGCGCACCACGATCCTGCTCCCGTAGACGCGGACAATCTCGACCGGCTCACCCGCTTCGATAAACACGCCGTCCCCCTCCACCCGGTATATACGGCCCTCTATTTCGGCGGTCCCGGACGGCCTGAGGGTAGAGGCGGCGACTCCCCGCTTGCCGGCAAGGGCGGTATAATCTTCCTCCCCGGCCGAATCCGAAGTATCGGGGCCGTACACGGTCCCCGTGATGCGCGTTTTAAGCGTGATCCCGTCAAACAGCCGTATCCTTGGCCCCAAAAGGGCAATTACGGCGATTCCCCCGACCGCGGCGAGAAGCGAAAAGACCACCACGATGGCGTTCCTGCCCAGAAGATCCCACTCCCAGTCGGCGCGGGGGATGATAAAATCCTGCATGGAAAAGAGCAGGGAAAGCCCGATAAGTATTATGCCGGAAATTCCCATAACCCCGAAACCGGGAAGCACGAATATCTCCACGGCAAGGCAGCCCACCCCCAGGAGAAAGAGGACGATTTCAAGGGAATCTACCCGCCCCAGGAGCGCGCCGGAACCGAATACCGTGATAAACGCAAGGGCCGCCACAACGCCCGGAACACCGAAGCCGGGGGTGTTGAGTTCCAGGAAGACCATCACGAGCCCAAGGACGATAAGGACGGCCTGCGCCGGGCCGGATGTGAGAAAGGCGATAATGCCGTCGGCAATGCCGGGGCTGCTTTCGCCCGCTGTTTCCGACGCGCCTATGGCCGCGAAAAGGGAGTCCCGGTCATCGGCAAGCCCGGCAAGGCCGTAGCGGTTCGCCTCGCCGCTTGTAAGGGACAGGAGCTTACCCGGCGGGGAGATGATCGAACGGCGTTCTATTTTCGCCCCCTGTTCCGGCGCTTCAGCTTCCAGCCTTTCCAGTTCGCCCAGGGTAAGGACCCTGCTCTGGCCGTCAACCAGAACTTCCCAGAGTTCCACATCGTAATCCACCATAGCCAGAGCTATGCCTGCGGGATAACCGTTCCGTTCCGCCAGGGCGGCCATCTGGGAGCGGACCGCGGCTACGGTTTTTTCGCCGGCGGAATCCGGGCTGCCGTCCGCGCCCACGGTTACCGGGGCCGCCGCGCCTATGGATGTCCCGGAAGCCATGTAAATATCGGCGCAGGCAAAGGCGATCAGCGCCCCGGCGGACCAACTAACCCCCATCGAGCCGCTGCCGGTATTCACCCACGCGACAGTCCGGGCGTCCCTGATTGACGTGATAAACGAAGTTATTTGCAGGGCCGAGTCCACCCGCCCGCCGAAAGTATCGATCTCGAAGACGACAAAGTCCGCGTCCCCGGCCAGGGCTTTCCCCGCCTCCCGGCGGACAAAGGCCGCCATGGAGGGATCGATATCCCCCTGTATGGGGATGATCCAGACGCTTTTTCCGGTACCCGCCGGCTGCGGGTGCGCCGGAGCCGCCGGAAGGGTTAGCCCGGCAAGCAGAATGAGAAACGCGGCTAAGGAACACATATCTTTCCTGATCGTATATACCATTATATGGAATATACTACATTGGGGGCGGGAATTAAAGGGATCGGCCGGATAAAAGCTATAGAAATTTCTTGACAGGAAATCCGGCAAAAAACACGGAATTTAACGAGCCTTGCCTTTCAGCGATTCCAGCGGCCGTTGTAGCGTCCGCCGTCATCATCGAAATCATCGTCGTCGTCATCGTCAAAATCGTCATCGTCGTCAAAGTCGTCATCGTCAAAGTCGTCAAAATCGTCGTCATCATCAAAATCGTCGTCGTCAAAATCGTCATCGTCGTCAAGATCGTCATCCTCATCATCGCCATCGTCGTTTGCGCTACGGCAATCCCCGTTACCGCGTTCAAACATTAAAACCTTTGCTTTTTTTCCTTCAAAAAAAGATTTATCACTGTTGTAGTCAATATTTTCCCATGCCCCGCCTGCAAAAGCCCCGAATACGGCCCCGGTTGATCCATCATCATTTTCGTCAAATTGCCCCGTAAAGCCCTGGAGCGGTCCGTCCAAAAATCCCATTTTCTCTCCTTCTTTTTTGCGGCTATTCATCCGGGGCTAAAGCCCTGCCCCGCAAAACGTCTTGCAAGGTCCCGCCCCGACAAGGTTTTTGACGGCGCCCGCCGAACGCCCCTGCCCGGCATTTACAGGCGGCGGCAGGCCGGATAGCCGCTTTTTTATAATTTAACCTTAACCGCAAATATTATTTTTTGTCAATATTTTAAGAATTTTTAAAGGTCGGGCAGCTTCCCGGATGGGGCATATATAGTGTATTGGGTTTATATGGCATACTATATGAAGAACGATTCAACGAACGGAAGGAGCGCCGTTGGGCTTTTCAAAAAATATCCCTCGATTCATATTCTTTTTTTCTTTAATTTAAGACTAGCCTGTCTGCCTGAGTATATCTAAAATTATCTGAAACGCCCGACGGCGGAGAGAAATACATTTTTAAGTCCCGGATCGAACTGGGTTCCGCATCCGTCGCTGATTATCTTTACCGCCTGTTCCGGGGGAAACGCCTTTTTATAGGGCCGGTCCGAAATCAGGGCGTCATACACATCAACAAAGGCCATGAGCCGTCCCTGAAGGGGAATATTGGAACCCGCCATCCCTCTGGGATACCCTGTACCGTCCCACTTTTCATGATGGGTACCGGCCATGATTTTGGCATGGGTCAAAAATATACTTTCCCTGGCGTTTTGCTGTATTTTTTCGATAACCGTCTCCCCGAAAACAGTATGCTTTTTCATTTCATCAAATTCTTCCCCGGTCAGGGGGCCCGGCTTGAGGAGTATACTGTCCCTGATGGCTATCTTGCCCACATCGTGGAGTTTGGAAGACTGGAGAAATAAGTTAATGTTCCAGGTGTCCAGTATATCCTTATATATTTCCCGTTTTATCATTTCCTCTACCAGAATACGCAGGGACCGTTCCGTCCTTTCCACATGGCCTCCGGTTACATCGTCCCGGCATTCCACCAGGTTTGCCATGGTTATCATCACCGCATTTTGCAGCTCAAGGACTTCCCCCGTCTTCTCCTCCACCAGGCACTGGAGGTTTTCGTTCAGGTTTTTCAGTTCCGCTTTTTGGGATTCCAGAAGCAGATGTACCTCCGTCCGCTTTAAAAGCAGCTGGGGGGAAAAGGGTTTGGAAATATAATCAATCGCCCCCAGGCTAAACCCTTCCAGTTCGCTGACAGTATCTGTTTTAGAGGTAAGAAATATAACCGGAATACCGGCGGTCCGGGGATTGCCCTTCAGGGTCCTTATAGCCTCGTATCCGTTGATCCCGGGCATAACCACATCCAGCAGGATTAAATCCGGAAGTGTCTGCTCAAGAAACCGAAACAGCTTTTCCGCACTCGGTACGGTAAAGACATTATAGCGATCCATCAGTGTGTCTCTGGCCAATTTTAAATTGACCGGATTATCGTCCACAAGAACGACTTTCTTCTTTTCATTCTGCATACCCATCCCTCCTGACACACAGCCTTATCTTTAGAAGCATATCACGTTTCATAAGAAAGTAAACCGGTTGTTTACCGGCTCCGATAAAACTTACAGCAAAGCTAATCATACCGATAGTTGGATAATTATCCCATAATAGCCAGCAATTTTATAGCACTAAAAAACAGTTCGGGTATAAATCGTCCCGGCAGCGCCGGTTCCGGCCACGCGTATTCATCAATATGCCGGAAAAACCGCTGTTTTACCGCGTTTCACCCGCAGCGCCGGCTGCATAAAACAGAAAACCGCCTATTTTTTATAATATTCCTGATAATTGTTCTCATATAGGGTATCATTATTATATAGTATGATAATATAGATATTCCGGAGAGCAGTGAATTATGAAATTGTCCGTAAAAGTATCCTTAATTGTCGGGGCGCTGGTTCTTTTGTTCATGGTTTGTATGGCCATTGTCTCCAATATGAGGGTCTCCGGAATTATGGAAGGAACTGCGGAAAAATCCCTGCAAAATCAGTCAAAAATTGCGGCCCAGCTCATCTCCGACGGGATTATCAAGGCGGAACTTGACGTGCTGTATGAACTGGCAAACCGCGCCGAGACCAGAACCATGGACTGGGAAATCCAGCGGGACAGCTTGCTGCCGGAAATAGACCGCCACGGATATATGGATTTCGGCATTGTCGGCCCGGACGGTATAGCCCATTATATCAAGGACGGCAGCACATCAAACCTCGCGGACCGGGACTATATTGTAAAAGCCCTGGCCGGAGAGCCGGTTATTTCGGATGTCCTTGTCAGCAGGGTTATCGAAAAACCGGTGGTTATGTTTGCCGCCCCCATTTTTGCCAATGACATGGTAGCGGGGGCCCTGATAGGAAGGCGGGACGGCGCGGTCCTTACGGATATGACCAACCATATCGGCCTGGGAAATACCGGCTATATCTACATGATCAACCCCCAGGGTACGGTTATCTGCCACCCCAATACGGACCTGGTGTACAACCAGTTTAATCCGATACAGGCGGTAAAAGAAGACCCCTCCCTGCGGTCCCTGGCGGCTTTTTTCGAGGGCGTACTGAATAACGACAACGGGGCCAGGCAATACGATTTTAACGGGAAAACGCTTATCGGTACGTACGCAAAGGTTCCCGGCGCAAACTGGTTTCTGATTGGAACCGTAGAGAAGGACGAATTTTTCTTTGAAATAAACCAGATGCTGATAGGTACCCTTCTCATCGCCGGGGCGGCGACGGTTATCGCGGTTTTCATTATTATATTGGTACTGCGCGTTTCCCTTATCAGGCCAATCGACGAGATCGTGACCGCAGCGACAGCCCTGGCGAACATGAAGTTTGATATTGATATTTCCGGGGAACGGAAAGATGAAATAGGGGATGTACAGGCGGCTTTCCGTACTATTCGTGATGAACTTAAAGAAACCATCACCGATATTAACGAGGCAAAACACAGGGCGGAAACGGCGAATGAGGCAAAGAGTACCTTTTTAGCCAAGACCAGCCACGAAATCCGCACTCCCATGAACGCCATAGTCGGCATGTCGGAATTGATCCTCCGGGAAAAAATATCCCCCGAAGTCTACGAATATACCATGGGCATCAAACAGGCGGGGGCGAACCTTCTCTCCATCATCAACGATATACTGGATTTTTCAAAGATCGAATCGGGCAAGCTGGAGATCCTGCCTATTCATTATTATTTTAGATCCGTCATCAACGATGTCATCAATATCATCCGTATCCGGGCTTTAGAGAAATCCCTTGTCTTTATCGCCAACATCGATTCTGCCATGCCCAACGATCTTATCGGAGACGAGGTACGGATCAGGCAGATACTGCTGAATCTGCTGGG
>JAIRYB010000090.1 GCA_031267955.1 Spirochaetaceae bacterium
GAGGCGATAAAACCGTTTATGCTCATGATAATGACCGCGATTTCATCCCGCCGTTTTACCGGCATCTGGTAGGTAAAATCCGCCTCCCGGGAACTTAAATTTTCCGACACCGCCGCGGCGGTAGAGGCGGTGTTTTTCAGGGGCGAAATTACCACTACGCGGAGGAGCAGGATAAAGACCGCAAGGAGCAGCATTATACCCCCGGCCAGCAGGGGGAGTACCACCCGGTTAATGAGCTGGACGGTCTGCCCAACCGTGGTCATGGGGAGGCTCATGGATACGATGCCGACCCGGGAATCGGAGCCGTCTTTCAGGGGAATGTGGACCCCGTAATAAGTGGTATCCCCCACGGCGTATTCCCCCCGGAAGGTTTCGCCCAGGCCCAGGACCGCGTCGATCATCAGGTCGTGGTCCGAGGAAAGGCTGCCGGTAAAGGGGGTGATCCAGGACTTCCGGTTTCCGGCATCCGGGGCGGGCCCGCCGGCGTTTCCCTGGGAAAGCCCACGGGTTTCCGGCAAACCCGCGGTTTCCCCTTGGGGCAAACCCACGGAACTACCCTTGAGAACCGGCCCCTGGTACAGGTCGATCTCGCATTGGGTGAGGGACTGGAGGGCGTTCACAAATTTGGCGGACTGGAGGCTGTATTCGATAAAGCCGTAGCCCACGAGCCTGCCGCCCGCGAAAACCGGCACGGCGGAGACAAGCTCCAGGGCATTGTCCAGGGAATACATCCTGGTAACGCAGTCCCGGCCTTCGGTATAGGAAACAATGGTCCTGACATAGCGGGCCCCGTCGGAGGAGCCCGACGCGCCGGAATTAATCAAAAGATAGCCGTTCCTGTCCGCCAGGGCGATTCCGTCCACGTCCAGGGCAAGGAGGAGCGCGTCAAGCTGGCTTTGGAGGGCGGCGCTGTTCCCCGCCTCCGGGCCGGCGATCAGGCCGCCTGTCCCGGCGAATTCGCCGGCGAACTCGCCAAACCAGCGGGCCTTTTTTTCCAGCAGATCCGTCTGCTCGTCAATAAGCTGGTATACCAGGTTGTCCTTCTGGTTTATCCCCTCTTTGAAGGTCTCGGCGGAAGTTGACCGGGTAAGCAGATTGATGGTTACCATCAAAGAGGCGCCGAAGATGATAAAACAGAGAAAGATCGGGATTATGAGCTTAACCCCGATAGATACCATCCTTTTTTTCATAACCCACCCGCATTTATCATACAGAGATACACGAGAATCATCAAGCGTTTTGGCCTTTGTTTGGGCAAATTTGGTGCCTGGCACCTTTTCTCGATAAAAATTTATCCCAAAATTTGGTGCCTGGCACCCTTGCGGCAATCCCGCGCCCTCATTTATAGTTTTCTCATGTCGGAAGATTTCCATTTTGTTCTTGGCAGGGAAGGTGCGCGGACTGTTTTGCGGCTACAGGCAAGGGGTATGCGGCAGCTTCCGGATTTCAGACGGCATACCGGGTTAAAACGCGAGCTGCTGCGGGAATTTATCGCCCTTAAAAGGGAATTCGCCGTCTCGCGGATCATCGACTTCGATGCCGGGGAAGACGAGTACACCCTGCTCAACCCCGGCGAGAAGATCATTGCCCAGGCGCTCGACGCCGGCCTGCTGCGCAGCCCCGGCGGGGTTACGTACAGCCGCGCCGAGGGGGATTTCCACTGCGCGCTCCTTATAAAGGATATTACCGAAAAAGAGGCCGAGGTTTCCATCGTCCTGCGTGACGAGGATGGGACGATTATCGCCGGGGGGCAGAAGCCGGCCCTCAGGAAAGACGGGGACGCGGGTGAAAACGCGCCGTACTTCTACGCGGTTTCCCCGGGTATCGCGGTTTACGGCGACAAAATTTACCCGGTAGGGGATCTCGGGCTCCGCTGGGCCGAAACCGGCCGGATCTACGCGCGGCTGACAAAAACCGAATTGCCCGCGTTTATCTCGCTCGTTGTTTCCGGGTTTTCCAATCCCGAGCTGATCTACGAAGGCTGGCTGGTCAAGCCGGTACGGCCCGCCCTCGCGCTGCCGGGCCTGCTCTTTATGGAGATCGATAAATACGGGTACCTCCACATAAGGCCGATAAGTTTCCTCCGGGGCTTCCCGCCCCTGTTCCTTGAAAACGAGGAAATTGTGAGCGTGGCGGAAATGGACGAAACCGGCAAAACCATAGGCATCGCGGAGGTTATTTTTCCCGAAGCGCCTGAGGACGGGTTCAGGGAGATGCTTGCCAGGCACGGCGGCCAGGGCAGGGGAAGGAAGGGCAAGAACAGCGCCCGCAGCGAAGCGTTTTACGAGGAAAACGGCCGTTTTATTATCGAGCCGGAATTCGCCCGGGCTTTTATCGGGGAAAACATTATCGCGCTTTCGGAGCGTTTCGTGCTTCTTGAAACAGAAGTGCTGTCCGGGTACAGGCTGAAATTCTCAAAGCCGAAGATAAAACTTTCCGTAAGCCGCAGGACGAGCATGGGTTCGGGCATTGATTATTTTGCGGGAAACGCGGAGGTCGAAATAGAAGGGGAGGCCTATTCCTTCGCGCGGTTTATGGCCGAGTACCGGAAATCTTCCTGCATCACTCTGGCCGACGGGAGCCGTTCTTTTCCGGACAAGCGTACCATGGACCGGCTGGAACGGCTGGTGTCCAGGATCAAGGGCGAGGACGAAGTCGAGCTGTCCTATTTTGATATTCCCCTGCTCCTCCAGGACGATCTTTTCCAGATTGAGGGGCAGATCTGGGAAGAGGCGCGGCCCTTTTTTGCCAACTACAATACCATCGCCGAACGCCGGGGGTCCTGGACGCTCTCCGGCGGGGAACTGCGGCATTACCAGGAATACGGGGTGCGCTGGCTTGACTACCTGGGCGAGTACCGCATGGGCGCCTGCCTCGCGGACGAAATGGGCCTGGGCAAAACCATCCAGGTGATAGCCCTGCTGCGTTCCCTGAAAGAGAAGGGCGAAAGCGGCCTCTGCCTTATCCTCTGCCCCAAGTCTCTGGTTTACAACTGGGCCGCGGAGCTTGACCGTTTTGCGCCCGAACTCCCCTACCTGGTACATTACGGGCTCGACAGGGACGCGGCGGAAATAGCCGGCGGCGGCACTGAATTCAGAATCATCCTCAGTACTTACGCTACTTTAAGGCGCGACGTGGGGGACTTTAAGCATATCGAATTTTCCTATATCATCCTTGATGAATCCCAGAACATTAAAAACCTCAGTTCGCAGACAACTACGGCGGTCCTCTCGCTTAACACGGGGCGGCGCCTCGCCCTGAGCGGCACGCCGGTGGAAAACAACCTGGGCGAACTTTACAGCCTGTTCCGTTTCCTCAACCCCGGTTTTTTCGGCTCGGAAAAAAACTTCTCCCAGCGTTACCAGCGGCCCATCCAGGAAAACAGCGACGAAGACGCCCTCAAGGATCTCAAGCTGCGGATCTACCCCTTCATACTCAGGCGGCTCAAGCGGGACGTGCTTAAGGAACTTCCGGACAAAACCGAGGAAACCGCCTATATTGAGCTTGAGGAGACCCACCTTGCCATCTACCACCGCAGGCGGCAGGAATACAAGGAACTTATCGACGGGATCATCGCCAAGGGCGAGATGGCAAAGTCTTCCATCATTATTTTCAAGGCGCTTACGGAACTCAGGCGCCTTGCCAGCGTGCCGGAAGCCGAAGGCGAATACGGCGGCCCGTCGGCAAAGCGGCTCTACCTGACGGACCGGATCGCGGAAATCGCGGAAAACGGCCACAAATGCCTTGTCTTTACGAATTTCCTCGCCGGGGTGGATCTGGTAAGCCGGGACCTCGCGGATTTGGGGATACCCAACCTCACCATGACTGGGGCCACCGTGGACCGGCAGTCCCTGGTGCGGCGCTTCCAGACCGACAGCGGGGTAAAGGCCTTTATCATGACATTGAAAACCGGCGGGACCGGGCTTAACCTTACCGCCGCGGATTATATCTTCATCCTTGATCCCTGGTGGAACAGCGCCGCCGAAACCCAGGCCATAGACCGGAGCCACCGCATAGGGCAGGTAAACCCGGTTTTCTGTTTCCGGCTTATTGCCAGGGATACTATCGAGGAGCGTATCGTGGAACTCCAGAAGCGGAAGACTGATTTGGCGGGCGCTTTGCTTTCGGACGACGCCGGGTCCCTCAAGTCCCTTTCGCCGGAAGACGCGGCCTACCTTGTAGGGGGACGGTAATGAAAGGGGCCGCGGAAATCAGGACCAGGACGCCGCCGAATCTCCTTCCCGTAAAGGCGCGGGTAAAAAGCTATACCGAACATCTTTCCCGGTTTAATCTGGAAACTCTGAAAAAATACTATCCTGTTTTTTTGCGGGAAAAACCCAGAGGGAACAAAGAAGGCATGATTCGGGAAATGGCCGCAGCGGCAATCTTTGACAGCGAAAAGGCATTCCGGGAATGGTTTTTTGAATTTCCCGTCCTGACACAGCGTCTGCTTTACCGGCTGGCCTTTGACGCTTTTGTCCCGGTAAAAAAACTGGAAGCCGAATTCGGCCTGCCCCTAATTCATAATGTATCCAGGTATGAATGGCAGCAGCAGTGGGCTTTTCTTGGCGAAACAAACCTGGATTTTCTTGAGGTCTATATCCAGTACAACCAGGCTTATGCGGGGCTTCCTTATATTGTGCAGGCTTCGCTTTCCGAATGGCTGGCCCCGCCGCCTGATTTGAAGCTTGAAAGCTGCAGCGCGGATCCCGGCGCGGGCCGTACTGATCCCTGGGATAACAGCGCGGGCATTTGCGATTCGCTGCCCCTGCTTTACGAGGCCATGGAAGAATTATTCAGCCTTATGGCCCCCCCGGATTCGCCTTACAGGTGCATCCGCGGGTTTAAGAAAAAGGACGCGGAAAAGCTGCGCGCGTCTTCGGCGCTCAAGGCATTTAATATCCCCGGAAAGGAAATTAAAGCATCGGAACTGGTTCCCGACAGCGTGGATCTGACCGCCCGGTTTATCCTGGCCATGAAAAATTTTTCTCCCGCCCGCCCGAAGGACGGGCAGACAGAAGTAAAACAACTGGTGGAAGCTTTTTTTGGCGAAAATTCCCGGTATAAGGGGTATGTCAATCCCTCGGACCGCCATTCCCTTGAGCTCAATGTGCTTTTTGACCATGTTTCCAAAGGCCAGGAGTATTCCCTGAATTACGGAGACGAGCTGCCCTTTTCCCGCAGGATATTGCGGTTCGTACTTGAATACTGCGCGAAGGACGGGGGGACTTTCGACGCCGATAAAATAACGTCGTTTATTTACCGCACCCGGCAGGATTTTACTTTTTTTCCCGACGGCGTCGAACGGTATATAAAGTTCAAGGCTGAATCGATAACGCTGGACGGGCTGACCTATTCCGGATCGTACTACGAAGAATTTTATCCCAAGGGCATTATGGCGTACCCTCTTTTGGTCGTGCCTTTGTTTAAGGCGTACTGCTACCTCTTTGCCGCTCTGGGTATTCTTGAGATAACCCAGCAGATGCCGCCCTGCCCCCGGGTGCATAACAAAAAAAACCACCCCCTGTCGCCTTACGATTCCCTTAAAACATTCAGAGTTACCGAATTCGGCAAGTGGTGTTTGGACCTGGTGAAAAAATGCCCGGAACGCCCAAAGGCGGAATACCAGGCCATAGCGGACAGGGAACTGCTCCTGGTAACCGTGCAGGGGACTTCCCTGGAGCGAACAATATATCTGGATAAAATAGGCCGCAGGCTCGGCCCGGACCGCTGGCGGATAAGCCCGGATTCATTTATTGCCGGCTGTGTTAACAAAGAACAAATTGAGGACCGGATAGCTAAATTTAAACTTCTAATCGATCCCGAACCCGCGCCCCACTGGTCCGCCCTTTTTGAAAAAGCCGCAAACCGCGCGGGGCTGTTTGACAAGACGGTGGAAGACATGCTGGTTTACAGCCTCCCCCCCGACCAGCATCTCGCGGAAGAGCTGCTCCGGGATACTGAATTCAGATCCCTGGCCCGCCGCGCCGAAGGGGGGCTGCTCATAGTCCCCGAAAAGAACCGGAAGAAATTTTTCGCGGTACTGAATAAATACGGGATCGCGGTATTCAGCGCCGAATAGCCGCAAGCCCGGCGGGCAATTAGCCGCTGATGATTACCGCGTGCAGTACCAGGGGGACCTGCCCGTTGTTGGCTATGCTGTGGGAATCCCCGGAGACGGTAACCATCACATCACCCTTTTTAATGGGGATCTCCTTGCCGTTATCATCAACCACCCCGCTCCCCTCCATAATGATGAAGAATTCCGCTTCCCCGGTGTGGACATGCTTGCCGATGGACGCCCCGGGGGGAAGGGTAATTTCCGCCAAAAGGTTTGTGTTTTTCTGGACTTTTCCCTTTCCTTCCACAAAATGGACAAAATGCGCGGTCCCTTCCCCGCCCCGCGCCTTTTCTTTCTGCTCGACGGCCAGTTCCTCTCGATGAAATACCATGGCACTCTCCTGATAATGATTTACCCAAGTATAGCGCCTTTCCCCGGAATTGCACAAGGGAACGCGTTGCGCTATCCCCCGGTACGGTATTGACGCCTTTTCCCGGGCGGTTTGTTCAAAAATTGAACAAACCGGGGGAGGATTCGGGCAAATTTATTGGAATGCGCGGGTATAATACCCCGCCCGTCCTTTGGAGGCCGCCCGGCCATAGCGGAATCCCGCCACCGCTCTGCGGTAAAAAATGGCGTATATTTCCATTAAACTGCAGCGTTTTTCATAAACCGAGCTTGAATATACCCGAAAAACGGCCCAGCGCGGGCGGGCCGGACGGCGGCGGTATTGCCGGATATTCCGGAGATCGGGAGATTATCAAAAATATTATATTTTTGTGTAATTTTTCATAAAATACTTGCAATTATTTTCTACCGGGTGTATCTTAATCAGTAAGATGTTGTCATCTATTTCTAAGAGTATGTGTACGCATAAAAACCTCGGTTTTGCCCGCAAAGAACGGTCATTTTGTTCCTTGCCCGCGTATATCCGGTTAATAGCCGTATCTTTGTGTCGGCCCCTGGGGGGGGGGGGGGGGGGGGGGGGGGGGGGGGGGGG
>JAIRYB010000098.1 GCA_031267955.1 Spirochaetaceae bacterium
TCAGTCTTTTTTCCACCACATTCTGGGTAGCTATCCCCGCGTGATCCGTCCCCGGCACCCAGAGGACCCGCTCGCCCTTCATCCGGTGGAAACGGATAATAATGTCCTGGAGGCTGATATTCAGGCCGTGCCCCAGGTGGAGCACCCCGGTTACATTGGGCGGCGGGATAACAATTACATAGGGCTTCGCGTTAGCGTCGTTTTTAGGCTTGAACGCCCCGCTTTCCTTCCAGAGGGCGTAGATCCGGTCCTCAAAACCCTTCGGATCGTACGCCTTTTCCAATTCAACCGCCTTCATGCAAACCTCACAAGAACAGTACCTACTTTAACTGTACTCTATTGCGGAAAACTGTTCAATGCGCGCAAGTCCGGCAGGGCGGTAGCCCCCGGCCGAATAGTTACCTATACTTAAACCATGAAATTTATTCCGGGCGGGTTCGGCCCCCTTGTCCCGTTGTTTCTGTCGCTTGCCCTTGTCCTTGGGGGAACGGCGTTTTTTTCCGGCTGCTATACGTTAAAACAGGGGACCGCCATGCTGGGCTACCTTGGCCGCGCTGTGCCGCTTGAAACGCTGGAATCGCCTGAAAGCGGCGGGGAGGAGGCGGAGCGGGACCGGGCTTTCGCGGAACGGGTCCGGGATATACGCGCCTTCGCCATGGGGGAATTGGGCTTAAGGGAAACGAAAAACTACACCCGCTATGTGCAAATCGACCGGGATTATCTTGCGGCGGTTGTTTCGGCGGCGGCGAAGGATTCCTTTGCCCGCCATGAATGGTGGTTCCCGGTCGTGGGCAGGGTACCGTACAAGGGTTTCTTTAACCCCGCCGACGCCCGGAAAGAGGCCGCGAAGCTCGCCAAAAAAGACCTTGACGTGTGGATTCGCGGGGTGGACGCCTTCAGCACCCTGGGCTGGTTCGCCGACCCCCTCTATTCCTATATGCGGGATTATCCGGTCCACCGGCTGGCGGATCTTTTGATCCACGAACTGCTCCACGCCACGGTTTACCTTAAGGGGCAGTCCCAGTTTAACGAGGAACTCGCCGAATTTGTGGGCAGGGAAGGGGCGCGGCTCTACCTGATAAGCCGCTTCGGCGGGGAATCGGGGGAATACCGGGCCATGGCCGACGGCGAGGCGGACAGCGCGGTGTTCCTGGATTTTATCCGGGCTTTGATTGCAGAACTCGAGGCTGTCTACCAGGAGGGCGCGCCCAGGGAGGAAAAGCTTGAGAAGAAGGAAGCGATTATCGGCGCGGCCCAGGAACAATTCGAGGCGGAATACGAAAGCCGCTTTCGTCAGGACAATTACCGGGGCTTTTCAAAGATGAAGATAAACAACGCGTATCTGGAACTTTACCGGCTGTACTACGGGGGATCGGCTTTTTACGAGGAACTCTACGAAAAATCGGGCCGCGATCTCCGCGCCTTTATCGCGGCGGCAAAGACGCTCAAAGGCAAAGGCGACCCGAAACAGCAGATGGAAGCGGCTCTCGAACTTTCCCAAAGCCCGGCCGGTTTACGGTAACCAACTAATATCAACGTTTTTAAACTTACAGCCTGTTAGCCTTCCGCGATATAGAGCCGTATCCCAAATCTCCCCGGCCTGACACGGTACTTTTCCAGGGTATCCGGTCCGCAGGCGCCAGTCCCCACTCCCCGCTGGGCGATGTCCAAATTCAAAGTATAATAGCCCTTCGGCCCCCGCATGGTATCTTTGAGATCCGGGGTATGCCGGGCTTCCCAATAATCGGCAAGGCTTCCGTTGGAATTCCCCATAGCATGGGAAAACTCTATCATGATAAGGGGCCGGTCATCCTCCCGGTATTTGGCAAAGTCCGTTATCAAACTGATTGTGGGGTACATGGGGCTGATGATATCCGTAAGGGGAATATGGCAGGAGGGGAGACGTTTAACCTGGCGGAAGAGTTTGCCGGTGTGGATTTCAACGATGAGCGGCTTGAGAAGCGGTTCAGGCGGGCCATGGAAATGCTGGCAAGGCAGCCGGGGAAATCAGTATACGACAGCCAGCAAAAGATGGAAGGCAACGGGTACATCGGCGACAAGACGGACGGGGGTAAATATTCACAGCTGTCTTGCGGTGACGCCGGAGGGATTAGTAGCGGGCCTGCTGGACCAGACGGGCTGCAAAGGCCGGATACGGGCGAAAATCCCGCGTCTCAATAAAAGCAAAACAGCGGAAACTCTTGCCATAGGCCGCAAAACCTTGCACCGGAAACTCGCCGAATGGGGAGGGGAGGGGGAGATCGGCGGCCCGCCCTGAAGCGCCCGGTAATTCCCTCAAAAATTCCAAAAATACTTGATTTTTTTGTACAGGATGTATATACTTAGGTGAATCTTAGAAAAAGCGCGAAACGCGCTTTCGTTCTATGGAGCAAAGGAAGCGAGGTGAAAATCCTCAGCTATCCCGTAACTGTGATGGGAATCCGTTACCGCAAAGAGCGGCAACGGGACGATTCCGCCGGGGCCGCGTAAAAACAGCCCCAAAAGGAGCCGGCAGGCTCCTGGCCACTGGTGTTAAAACCGGGAAGGCCGGCGGAAGCGGGAATGCCCTAAGCCA
>JAIRYB010000124.1 GCA_031267955.1 Spirochaetaceae bacterium
AGGATAAATTGCACAAATCTTCCCTTTATTGTATGATGTCCGGAAGGTTTGGTTTTGCATGAAAATTGAAGTTTACTCGCCGACTATCAGGCGTAAAGAGATGGACGCGGTTCTTACCGCCATGGCGCGGGACCGGGTTGGCCCCGGGGAACTGTCGCGTTCTCTTGTCCAAATCGCCAAAGAACACATACAGTTTGATTTTTGCCTTGCCCTGAGGAGTCCGGCTGTCGCCCTTTTCTTCGCCCTGAAGGCGCTTGGCCTTGAGGATGGCGCGGGGGTGCTTGTTTCGGCGCTTTCGCCGCGTTACTACCTACAGGTTCTGGAGGATCTGCGGCTGCGGCCTGTTTACTGCGATGTGGCGCGGGGTTCCGTCGTGATGAATGCCGAAACAGCGGCTGCGGCTCTGGCGAAGAAAGAGGAAGGGCTTACGCCCCGCTGTATCGTGGTGAATCATACCCTGGGCTATGTGCCGGATACGGCCGCGATATGCGGCCTGGGGCTTCCGGTGATTGAGGACTGCTCCCGGAGTTACGGGACCATGATCGGAGAACAGCGGGCCGGTTCCTTCGGCTCGCTTGCCATTTTGGGTCTTGAGGAACGGGACATGCTTACCGCGGGGGGCGGGGCGCTGCTTTACGCGTCGAGCCGCCGGGACGCTGCGGCGCTGCGGGCCCTGTCGCCGCTTCCCGAATACAGCCTGCCGGATCTTAACGCGGCTATGGCGGTCGTCCAGTTCAGGGAATCGGCGCGGAATCTGGAAAAGCGGCGGCTTATAGGCGGGGCCTATGTGCAGCCCGCGCTTAGAACCAGGCACAGGATGTTTGTCCAGGGGGAGGATGCGGAAAAGCAGGGTATCGAGTACAATTACTACGCGTTCCCGCTCATCCTTGAGACAGGCATGAAGGATGTAAAGGCCTACGCCAAAAAAAAGGATATAGTCGTGGAAAACGCTTTTGAGGAAACTGTTGCCGGTTCGGGCGGCATTCCCCCGGAATTGTGCCCGGAGG
This sequence comes from Spirochaetaceae bacterium, assembly GCA_031267955.1. Taxonomy (GTDB): domain Bacteria; phylum Spirochaetota; class Spirochaetia; order Treponematales; family Breznakiellaceae; genus JAIRRR01. The sequence goes on from JAIRYB010000124.1 coordinate 1,008, forward strand.
CGTATTCCCTTTCCCTGAGGACCGCGCTCTTTCCCCTGTACCCCAGGCTGACGGGAGCCGAGACGGAAAAAGTGGCGAAACTGATTCTGACTTTGCCGTAAACAGGCGGGGTTGGTTCCAGTCTGGTATAGGGCGCGCCGGCCCGCGCGGGCGGAGCCGGTGTTTTTCCGGGAGTAATCTGGAGTGGCCGAAATAAAACGGGCTTTGTTGTTTGTCAATTCTCATAAGGCGGAAGCCCCCTCCCTGGTAGAAGAACTGCGCGCGGAACTTGGCCGCCTGGGCATTGAAACGCTTGAGTATTCGGGCGGCGGCTTCCTGGGATCGCCTCCTGATTTGGCCTTTTGCCTTGGCGGCGACGGGACAGTGCTTTTTGCCGCCCGGACCATTGCCCCCATGGGCGTACCCATTTTTCCCGTCAATATCGGCACCCTGGGTTTTATTGCCGTGGTACATCCCCTTGCGTGGCGGGAAGTTTTTGAGGAATGGCGCCGGGGCAGGATTGGTATTTCCCGGCGGCTGATGCTGGACATTACGGTGGACAGGCGGGGTACAGATGTTGCCGCGGCCCACTGCCTTAACGACGCGGTTATTTCCGCGTCGGGCATTGCGAAGATAATACGCCTCGAGGTAAGCATGGGCAGCGGCCACGCCGGAGAAACCATGGATCTGGGCCGCTACCGTTCTGACGGCCTTATAGTGGCCACGCCCACAGGTTCCACCGCCTATTCTGTCGCGGCCGGGGGGCCCATCCTCGATCCTGAGATTGACGCGTTTATCATCAACCCGATCTGCCCCTTTACCCTTTCGAACCGGCCCGTTGTGGTACCCGCCCGCGAGACAATAATTGTCGAAGTTGAGGCGGAGCAGAGGAGCGCTGTGCTGCTGACCGCCGACGGCCAGCAGAGTTTTCCCCTGGAACCGGGCGACAGGGTCTTTATCCGCAAAGCCCCCTATGAGGCGAAGATTATCGCGTCGGGCAGGCAGGAATTCTACAGGGCTTTGCGTACAAAACTGAATTGGTCCGGAGGAAGCCCCCATGCTTGAGGAACTGACGGTCCGTAACTACGCGCTGATTGACAGCCTCACCATTTCTTTCCGGGGGGGGCTTACAATTCTTACCGGTGAAACCGGCGCCGGGAAATCCATCATGGTAGGGGCCCTGAGTTTTTTGCTGGGCGCGAAGGCCGACGCCGATGTGATTCGTACCGGCGCGGAAGAAGCCGGGGTTTCCGCGGTGCTTTCCATTAGAAAGGACAACGCGGAAGCTCTGGAATGGCTTTCAGGCCGGGGCATTGGGGTTGACGACGGGGAACTTGTTATCCGCCGCAGCGTCAAATCCACCGGCAGGGGGGCCGCCTATATCCAGAACGCGCCGGTTACCCGCGGCGATCTGGAAGAGTTCATGTCCGTTCTTTTCGACATTCACGGCCAGCACGCGCATGAATCGCTTTTGCGCAAGGAAAACCACCGCCGTTACCTGGACCGCTTTGCCGCCCTTGAGGAAGAGGCCGCGGAATTTAACCGGCTGTTCATCTCCCTCTCGGAAAAGAAGAAGGCCTATGAGGTCTCTCTAAGTTCGGCCCATGACCGGGAAATGCGGCTGGAGATTTTGAATTACGCTGTCGAAGAGATTGGCCGGGCAAAACTGAAAAGCGGGGAGAGCCGGGAGCTTGAGGCGGAGGCGTCGCGCCTGGGGGATTTTGAAAAACTTGCGGGTTTTGTAAATACCTGCGCGGAAACCCTGTTTGACGGGGAAGTATCAGTGGTAAGCCTGGCCCGGCGCGCGAAAAACGCCCTGGACAGCGCCGCGGCAATCGACGGGGGCCTCGCGGCGCTGCAAAAGCGGCTGGAGTATCTGTTTTACGAAGCTGAGGATATGTCGGCGGAATTCCGTTCCTACCGGGACGGGCTCCGTAACGATCCCGCCCGCCTTGAGGAGGTGGAGGAACGCCTCAACCTGATCTACAGGCTTAAAAAGAAATACGCCGCGCCTTCCGGCCATGCGCGTCCCGTACCCGCCGCTACCCCCGCCCAGGACGAGGACGCGATCCTCGCGTACAGCGGGCAGGCGGAAGCCGAGATCGAGGCCCTTTCCGGCGCGGGGGAAAACAGGGACAAACTTAAGGCCGAAATTGCCGCGCTTGAAAAAGAGATCGCCGGCCGGGCGGCGGCCTTAAGCGCGAAACGGGCCGCGGCCGCGGAAAGCCTTGCCCCGCGTATCGGCGGGATTATTTCAAGCCTCGGCATGCCCAGCGCCCGGTTTAAGATTTCAGTGGCCGCCAAGGGCAGGCCGGGGGAAGGGCCGCGGGTGATTGGGCAGTGGGGCGCGGACGAGGTGGAATTTCTCATCTCGGCCAACAAAGGCGAGCCCCTGAAAGAACTGGCCCGGATAGCGAGCGGCGGCGAGCTTTCCAGGATCATGCTGGCTATAAAGACGGCGCTTGCCGATTCCGGGCAGGACAGCCTCGAAACCCTTATATTTGACGAAATTGATACGGGGATAGGCGGAGAGGTGGCCCTTTCCGTGGGCGAGTATCTTGCGAAAATTGGTAAAATAAAACAGATATTCTGCGTCACGCATCTTGCCAGTATCGCCGTCAGGGCGGATAATCATTTAAAAGTAGAAAAACATGTAGAGTCCGGGCGGACTCTGACTACGGTTTCGCCGCTTGAAGGCAAAAAGCGGCGGGGGGAGATTGCCCGGATGCTGGCGGGCGATGCCGCGGGGAGCGCTGCGCTGGCCCACGCGGACGAGCTTCTGGCAAGGTACAATCGGGGTTAGGGATGTTGAAGATTTCGCCGGAAGACCGGCAGAAAAAATTTTTGGAAAAGATCGCGCCGTATACGGAGGCGATAAACGCGGGTCTCGGGAAGGAAAAGAGACTGCTGGATAATCTGTCCGGCAATTCCAGGGACGCGGCGCTGGCCCGCCTGAATCTGGCGGACGAGATGTTCAATATCGTGTCCCACTATGTCCTTGAATGCAGGGTCTTTCAGCGTATCTGCAAGAAGCACAACGAAGATCTTTTAGGCGAGGCGCGCAGAGCCCTGCATAAAGGTATTGTCTACATTGAGAATCTTGTCAGCCCCCTTGTTGACGTTCCTTTTTCCGACTACGAGGACAAAATAGCGATGCTGTCCGGGGTAAGCGGGGAAAGGCGTTACCTTGTCATCCGCAAAATGGGGCTTGCCATCGATCTTTTAAAAGATCTTGCCGGCTATTCTTCCAAATGGAGATGGGTTTTTGTGGATTTTGAAGGCCGGCTTGCGGCGTCCGCGAAAAATATAATAGATATGAGAAACATGGTGGCGAATCTTAGCCCGCGCTCTGAAGAATACGAGGCCACTGTTTTCCACCTGCGTATGGCAAAGAAGCTGCTCGCCCAGGCGGCGGAACGTTACCGGGAAAAGTACGAATTGTCAAGCCAGATATCGGAAGACTTCCAGCAGGCTATCAATTTTCTTAACGCGCTGAAACGCCTCCATATCTTATTGAACGAAAGATCCGATGCCGAGGAGATTAAGAAAACAGTGGAAGCGTGGAGCAATAAATTAAAGGAAGATATCCGCAGGAAAAGGGGAAGCCCCAGCGTATTGTAATCAAACTGGTAATTTATGGAAAAAGTATCCCTTAGAGTTTTTAAATCCATGCTGCCCTATATTTTCCGTTACTGGCGGCAGTACGCCTTTGGCATTCTCTGCCTGGTATTTGTGGACGGCGCGCAGATGCTGATACCCCAGCTGATGAGGAGGGCCGTCGATTTAATCAGCCAGGGTAATTTTGAATGGAAAGCGGTTCTTTTTCTCGCCCTGGGGATGGTCGGCGCTATGGGCGGTATCTGCCTGGGCCGTTTCTGGTGGCGTTTTTTTATCCACGGGGCGTCCCGCCGCATTGAAACGGAGATACGCAATAGAATTTTCGAACACCTTCTGACTCTTTCGTACGATTTCTACCAGAAAAACAAGATCGGGGACCTTATGGCCCGCTCTACCAACGATCTGGGCGCGGTACGCATGGCAATAGGCTGGGGGCTGGTTAATATTTTTGACGGCATTGCCATGAGCCTGGCTATTGTAATCATCATCTTTATCCAGGACGCCCGTACCGCTTTTTTTGCCGTCCTGCCCCTGCCGGTAATTACCGCGCTGATACTGTTCTTCGGGAAGGTAGTAGGGAAACAGTTTTTCCGGGTTCAGGAAACCTATTCCAAAATGAGCGATACGGTGCAGGAAACTTTTGCGGGTATCCGGGTGATAAAGTCATTTGTCAAGGAATCCTGGTTTACCGGCAAATTCGCCGAGGCCAATGACGACTACCGGAAAGCCAACATGGGCCTGGTAAAATTTTTCGGGATATTTTTTCCGCTGATAGCGTTCCTGTCGGGCCTTACCACGCTGATACTGCTCCTTGTCGGCGGGCAGCGGGTGGTCCAGGGTTTGATGACTCCCGGTGACTTTGTAGCCCTGGAAAGCTATCTCCAGATGCTGATCTGGCCGCTTATGGGCGCGGGCTTTATGGTGAACCTGATTCAGAGGGGGGTGGCGGCGCTTACCCGGATAAACGAGGTGCTTGATACAAAGCCCTCCATCGCCTCCCCGGAACATCCTTCGGTTTCAGCCCGGAGCGTCCCGGGGAGCCGGGCGAAAGCCCCGCTTATTGAAATACGCGGTCTCTCGTTTTCCTATCCCGGGGGCGGCAATGTCCTTGAGGGTATCGATCTTGTTGTCGAGGAGGGGGCCGCGATCGGCATTTTGGGGCGTACCGGGGCGGGAAAATCGACCCTGATAAAGACGCTTGTGCGCATGGTCGATCCTCCGCCGGGGACCGTGCTGGTAAAGGGGATACCTGTGGCGGATTGGGACCTGCGGACCCTGAGAAGCCTTTTCGGCGTGACCCCGCAGGATAGCTACCTTTTTTCGGATACGCTGAAAAACAATATCGTTTACGGGCTTGAGCCGCAGGCCGGAGGCGGGGGAAAGATAACGGAAACGGAGGGGCTTCTTAACGGCGCGGTGGAGCTTGCGGCGCTTGACCAGGATCTGAAAAATTTCGGCCAGGGCTGGGAAACCCTGATAGGCGAGCGGGGGCTCACGCTTTCGGGCGGGCAGAAGCAGCGGGTTGCCATTTCCCGGGCGGTGATAGGGGCGCCTGAAATACTGATCCTCGACGATTCTCTTTCGGCCGTGGACGCGGAAACTGAAAAGAGGATTCTAACGGCGCTCTTCCGGGAACGGAAGGGGAAAACGACCATCATTATTTCCCACAGGGTATCGACACTGCGGAACGCCGGCTGGGTGCTTGTGCTTGACAGGGGGAGGGTGAGCGAGGCGGGAACACCCGGCGAACTGGCTGAGCAAGGCGGTTTTTACGCGCAGACAGCCGAACTCCAGCAGCTTGACAGCGCTTATCCGGCCCGCCCGGCCGGAGGGCAGCCGCGAAACAGCGGCGTTAAACGGGGGAGTGATGTCTGAATATTTTGAAACTGAGGAAGTGGTAAAGGATTATGACAGCGCCATTGTCAGAAGAATCCTCTCCTGCATTAAGCCGTACAAACTCCTTTCCTTCTTTATTGTCATTACCCTGGGGGCTTCCACTATCGGCGAGCTTTTTGTCCCGGTGCTGCTACAGCGGGTGATTGACGAGGCTGTGCTTGCCCGTTACCTCGTAATCCGGCTGGACGCCCTGTCGCAGGAGGGGGCAGCACTTTCGGCGGAATCGCGTAACACTATTGATACTATTATCGCCGGGAAGCGCGCCATGAGGATAGGGGAGCGGGTGTTTATTTCCCAGGGGCAGGATACGCGTTTTTCCGGAAAAACGGAAGAAGAATTGCAGGGCAGGGGGATATTCGAGAATGAAAAATGGTACGCCTTTCCCTGCGGGGAAGAAAGCCCGGCACGGGAAGTAATTAACGCGCAGCCGGATTTGTTTATTATGGAAGACGGAAACGCCGCCATACGGACCCGCGATTTGTACAGCCTTTCCCCCGGGGAAATAAGGGCGGTCAGAGGAAGAGACATCACGTACATCACGCGGACAGTGCTGTTTTTATTTGTGATCCTGTGCGCGGTTTTCTTTTTCGCCTTTGTTCAGACCTGGACCACGGCCCTGATAGGCCAGCATGTTATGAAGGATCTGCGGCTTGCCCTGTTCAGGAAGACCGCTTCCCAGTCTACGGATTTCCTTTCCCGGCACCCTGTCGGCAGAATCGTTACCCGCCTGACAGGGGATGTGGAAACCATAAACGAATTTTTTACTTCGGTTTTGGTGGCCTTTCTCAAGGATCTTTCGGTGATGGTTGGGGTGCTTATCACCCTGTTCCTCCTCTCCCCGTCCCTGGCCGCTATAACGCTCGCCACCATGCCGCCGGTGCTTGTGGTTACGCTTATCAGCAGGGTTAAGGCCAGGGACGCGTTCAGAAGGCAGAGGACCGCCAGTTCGCGGGTAAATTCCTACCTTTCGGAGAGGCTCTCCGGCGTACAGGTGGTACAGCTTTTTCTGGGCGAAAAGAAGAGCGCCTCTGAATTCGATGTAAGGAACAGGGAGCTTCTGGACGCCAATCTGGGGGAGATGTACGTGTTTGCCACTTTCCGGCCCCTGGTAGAATGGCTGTCCACAGTGACTACCGCGGTAATTATTACCGTCGGGGCCGCAATGGTACTAAAACTGTCAATCTCGCTGGGTGTGCTTATCGCCTTTATCAACCTTATCAGCATGTTTTATTTCCCGGTGATGGACATCGCGGAAAAATACACTCTGCTCCAGTCGGCAATGGCTGGAGGGGAGCGGGTGTTCAAGCTGCTTGATACGGAGGAGGCCATACCGGACAGGGGCAAGCGTTCCATCCTTGGGGCTGTACGGGGGCATATTGAATTTAAAGATGTATGTTTTGCCTATAAAAAAGGCGAGAATGTGCTTAACGGCCTTTCGTTTACCGTGAATCCGGGGGAAATGGCCGCCATTGTAGGCTATACCGGGGCGGGGAAAACAACGATTACGAGCGTGCTCGCGCGCCTGTGGGATATTGACGGGGGCAGCATAAAACTCGACGGAATCCCTATCCAGGATATACCGGTTGAGGATCTGCGCCGCTCGGTGCTTCCGGTATTACAGGATGTGTTCCTCTTTTCCGGGACTATCGCGGAAAATATCAGCCTGGGACTCCCCATGGACGAAAGCCGGATCGAGGAAGCCGCAAAAACAGTACACGCGCATGAATTTATTTCCCGGCTCCCCGGCGGCTACCGTACTATGCTTTCGGAAGGCGCTTCGAATATTTCCTCGGGCCAGCGGCAGCTTATCAGTTTTGCCAGGGTAATCGCCCATAACCCCGCCATTGTGGTGCTTGACGAGGCTACCAGCTCCATTGACACCGAAACCGAGCATCTGATCCAACTGGGAATGCAGCAGGTTCTCGCGGGCCGCACCTCGGTGGTAATAGCCCACCGGCTTTCTACTATACGCCACGCGGACCGTATCCTGGTGCTTTCAGGCGGCCGCCTTGTGGAGGAGGGCAGGCACGGGGACCTTATCGCCAAAAACGGGCTTTACGCCACGCTGTACCAGCTACAGTACCAGAAACCCGGCGAGGAAACCCTGCCCTGACCGTGGGCTGT
>JAIRYB010000162.1 GCA_031267955.1 Spirochaetaceae bacterium
GTAATGGCGTTAAGCCCGAAGGAACTGAGGATCGCCGCCTGGATCTGGTTCCCCCTGAGTTTGCGGAGTACGTCGGCTTCGCTCCCCGCTATGCCGTTGTGGTATACAACAAGCTCTACCTCCCCGCCCGTAGCCTCACTCCATTCCCTGGACATGCGGTTCAGGGCCGCCCCCCAGGGGGTTCCCTCAGGAACCAGCGAGGCGAGCTTGACGGTAAGCTTCCGCCTCTGCCCGTAGGCCCGGCCGGAGAAGAGAACAATCGCGAGAACCGCGCAGAATAACAACAAACGGCCAAGACTATGTTTCATTTTCCCTCTGAATCGCGCTGTTCCGCGTAGAATTAATATTACTATTTATTATATTGGAACGGCCCCGGAAGGATTGGCGTGAACGAGGAAGAGGAGGAGTTTCTTACGATTTATTGCGGGATAAATTAGCGGCAATTCGCGTAATTCGCGGGCTGAAGTTCCGCGGCCTTTGCCGGTCCGATCCGCCGCCGCGCCATCGCGGCGGGCATTTACAGCAATTCGGTACGCCCGGCCGCCTTGATCTGCTCCACAATGGCCTTTAGCCGCTGGGTTTCCCCTTTTTTGGCGATCAGCGCGGAGGCGGGGCCGCCGTCCCTGCCCGAGCGGATAACCACGATAAGGTCCTCCGTCCCGCAGAGGGCGACCGGGATATCGGCGTCGACAAAACAGGAAGAGGCGGTGTCCGCGCCGAAAACATCCGCATCCTTTTTCCCCTGTACAGCCGGCAGCCTGGCGTATTCGTCCCAGCTTCCCACGTCAAACCAGTCAAAACCCGCCCTGACCATTATCACGGAGCGGCATTTTTCCGCCACCGCGTAGTCGATGGATACAGCCCTGGCCGCGCCGTAGGCCGCCTCCAGGCCGGGCCAGTTTTCCAGCGCCGCTATGCCCCCGCGCGCGGCATAGGCCCCTTCGCCCGGAACCGGGAGTTTTTCAAAGGGCGCAAGAACTTCCGGTTCGTTCTTGCGAAATTCGTCCAGTATAAAGCTCGAATCAAAGGCGAACATCCCGGAATTCCAGTAGAAATTCCCCGCCGCAAGGAATTTTTCCGCTGTTTCCCGGTCCGGCTTTTCCCGGAAGGACAGGGCCCGGAAACAGCCGCCCTCGGACAGGGCCCCGCCCAAGGGCAGGGCGCCGCCTCCGGCCTCAATATAGCCGTAGCCGGTTTCCGGCCGGCCCGGCGCTATGCCGAAAACAACCATGGCCGGAGCCGCGCCCGGCGCAGCCCCGGCGGCCAGGGCCGCGGCTTTTTCGGCGTCGGCGCGGAATGCCTCAAGCGGGCCTATCACATGATCGCTTGTCAGGACCAGCATTTTGCGCCCGCGGCCCGCGGTACGTTCCGCGAAAACCGCGCCGCAGGCAATGGCCGGGGCCGTATTCCGGGCAAGCGGCTCGCCGATAAGGACCAGACGCGCCTTTTCGGAGCCGGAAAGCGAATCGCAGGCTTCCAGCACATGCCGGACATGGGCCTTCCCGGCAATAATGATGATCCTGCCGCTTACCGCCAGGCCCCTGTCCACAGCCGCCCGGAAGAAACTCTTCCCGCCGGGGCCGGGGAGAAACTGTTTGGGAAGCCGTGAACTTGAAGCGGGCCAAAGCCTGGTTCCCAGGCCGCCCGCCATAATAATACAGTCGTCAAACATGGCAAATTTCCTTCTTTTTTTTAGGGATCAATGACAGGCAATAGAGAATCGCCGCCAGCCAGATAATGATAAAAGCCGGGAGCTTCCAGGCGGGGAACGGCTCTTTCAGGATCACAACCCCGGAAAAAAACTGAAGGGTAGGGTTGATAAACTGCATAAACCCTATCACGGAAAGCGGGAGTACCCTGGCCCCCCTGCTGAAACAGTAGAGGGGTATGGTAGTGATAGGCCCGGCCAGCAGCACGGGTATCCAGAGCGGGGAGGCGATTTTCCCCAGGTCCGCGAAACCGCCGCCGCAAAAAGCCAGAAACAGCAAGGCCAGCGGCGCAGCCAGAAGCGTTTCCGCGCCAAGGCTTTCCAGAGACGAACAGGGCGTCTTCTTCTTTATCAGCCCGTAAAATCCAAAACTCAGGGCAATGAGCAGGGCCACCCAGGGGAAGACCCCCGACAGCACCGTAAGAAGCAGCACACCGGCGCACGCAATGCCGAAGGCCGCCCACTGGAGGGGCAGCAGCCGTTCCCGGAAAAAAACAAGCCCCAAAACCACCGAAAGCAGGGGGTTAATATAATAACCCAGGGAACAGTCCACCGTGCGGCCCGAATTCACCGCCCAGATATACACCCCCCAGTTGGCCGTGATCAGAACCGAGGAGCCCGCGAGGAAGAACAGGGAGGGCCGCCGGGCCAGCGCCTTAAGCCACACGGTGTTTTTCTGCGCCAGGAGGATCAGCGCCGTAAGGGCCGCGGAAAAAAGTATCCTCAGGGCCAGGATATGAAACGGGTTAATGGAAGCAAGAAGGTGCCAGTAAACAGGCAGCACCCCCCAAAGCAGTAATGACACAAGGGCGAAGGACACCCCCTTGCCGAAAGATTCTTTCTCCATGAAGCCGCCTCCGGAACCGGCAGTCGATGCCCGCAGCCTGCCGCGCTCGCGGATTTTTGCCTATTCATGCAAAAAATCCCGAGTCCCGGGGCCGCTAACCATCCAATGACTTTACCGGAAAAAGCCCCCCGGAGCAAGAAGGCGGATAGCAGGGAACAAACAGCAGGACAAGTTTATAGAAATTCTTATCTTCCTGTTTTGGGCGCATCCGGCCACTGCGTGGCCTGACCGGGCTACCCGGGGCTCCGCGGTACCCGCTCCGGCCTCCTCGGACCGCCCCTCCGCTCCGGTCCTGCGGTGGCGCGCTCCGCGCCCCCTCCAATCCCTTGCGCTTCGCTGTGCGGTACAGCCTTCCGCCAGGATGCAAAGCCCCGCGGTTTCACATCTGTCGGGGTATTACAGGTCCAGTTTTAAATCGCCTTCCCTGATCCAGTTCTTCTTCCTCAAAGGCAGGGCTATGAGCGGCGTCAGTATCGCGGGAAGCACAAAACTTATCAGCAGCAGCCCCGTCCAGTCAAAAGCGGTAATCGCCGTTCTCGCGCCGTCCGCGATACTGCTTGTCCAGCCCGCGTAAACGCCGATCTGGCCGACCAGGCCGCAGGTACCCATGCCGGAAGCCACCGCCGGGCCGTCCATCCTCAGCCCGAAAAAGCAGGTTGCCAGGGGCCCGGTGACAGCCGCCGCGGCCGTAGGGGGTATCCAGATACGGGGGTTTTTCACGATATTCCCCATCTGGAGCATGGAGGTGCCGATGCCCTGGGCAAAAAGCCCCCCGAAACGGTTCTCCTTAAAACTCATCACCGCGAAGCCCACCATTTGCGCGCAGCACCCGGCGACGGCAGCCCCCCCGGCAAGGCCCGTAAGGCCCAGGGCGGCGCAGATAGCGGCGCTGCTTATAGGCAGGGTGAGTATCATCCCGGTAACCACCGAAATCACCACCCCCATCAAAAAAGGCTGGAGTTCCGTCGCCCACATGATAAGCCGGCCCGTATAGCTTGCGCCCGCGCCGATAACAGGCGCGCAGGCCAGGGAGACAAGCACGCCGACGGCGATGGTAACCAGGGGGGTAACGATGATGTCGATTTTTGTTTCTTTCGAGACAAGTTTCCCGAATTCCGCCGCGATGATCGCGACAAAATAAACGGCCAGCGGCCCCCCCGCGCCGCCCAGTGAATTAGCCGCCTGCCCTACCGCGATAAGGGAAAACAGCACCAGAAACGGGCATTTCAGGGCGCAGCCGATAGCCACGGCCATGGAAGCGCCGGTGGCGGATTTGGCGAAATCCCCGACCGTAACCAGAATATCAATCTTTAACTGCTCCCCCGCCGTGCTGATAATAGTCCCTATCAGGAGCGAGGCGAACAAGCCCTGGGCCATAGCGCCTAAAGCGTCGATACCGTAGCGCCTGGCCGACAGATGCACATCCTTCCTGTCGAAAAAACCTTTAACCCTCATATTCATGAAAATCTCCTTCTTCCTTTACCCGGCGCATCAAGCGCTTGCGGATGAACACCCCCCAATTCTTTACAAATTCGCGTTTTGTGTCAATTACGCGGCAGCGCGGGAATTGGCACTTAGCGGGGAACCGGGGGAAAGGAGCAAGGGCAGGGAAAGTAATCTGCGGGCGGGTAAGTAATTTGCAAGCGGGGAGGCCTTTTTACCTTTCAAAGCGGAATTCGGGCGCATTTGCGGCGCTTCGGTAGATTCATTGGCTGCATTCAGAAATTTCATTTCTGATACGCGGACCGCAAAATGAACCAGCCGGATGCGGAAAACCGAAACGGCCCGTTACAGTTCCTGCCCCGCTTTCAGCGCCGCCAGGTTCATTTCCACAAATTTCGCGGGCAGGGCGTTTTTTATAACTTCTTCGATTTCGGCGGCGGTGAACGGCAGAAGCCCCAGTTTCAGGGCGGCGCCCAGGAGGGCCGCGTTTAGCGTCCGGGCGTTCCCGCAGCGGCGGATAAGGCCCTCCCCGTCGAGGATCGAGGCCCGGCTTTCCAGGCTTTGCCTGAGATACGCGGCCATAGCGGGCGGGTCATAGCCGGTATTTGCGCCCTTTCCCGCCGCGAGGGAGCTGGTCACCGGCGCGATGCCCCGATCCAGGGCGAGCAGCCTTCCTGCCGGGGCCAGATAGGGCAGCACGCGCACAGCTTCCGCAGGTTCAAAGGCGATAACCAGGTCCGCCCGGCCCGGCGGGATAAGGGGCGAGCGCGGCCCTTCCCCTATACGGATGTGGCTCACCACGGAGCCGCCGCGCTGGGCCATGCCGATGGTTTCGGTGCCCAGAACTTCAAGGCCCTTGAGGATGGCGGCGTTCCCGATAAGCCGGGCCATAAGCACGGTCCCCTGGCCGCCGACTCCGGTGATAAGGCAGTTAAGCGTCATACTGTTTCCCCTCCGGGGCGGCGGCCCCCGCAATGGCATGGGAGGGGCAGACCGAGGCGCATACAAGGCAGCCGGTACAGGTTACCGGGTCAACGCGGACCCCGCCGGCTGAAAGCGAAATCGCGGGGCAGCCCAGCCGGGTAACGCAGAGCTTGCAGCGGGTACATTTACTGTCGTCGACAACAAGCGGCCCCGCACGGCCGGCCGCCGCTCTTCCCGGCATGACGCAGGGCCCCTCAAAAATAACCGCCCTTACCCCTGTCCTGCCGAACACCGACGCGACGGCTTCTTTTGCCGCCTGCACGCCGAAGGGGCTGGCCTTTGCTATGTGCTTTACCCCCAGCGCCCCCAGTACCGCCTCTATGCTGATTCTGTTAAAAGACGCCCCGCCGGCGGTCACGCCTGTCCCGGGGTGGGGCTGGCTGCCGGTCATGGCGGTAGTGCCGTTGTCTAGGATAACGACAATGATATCCGCGCCGTTGTAAACCGCGTTAACCACGCCGGGAATACCGCTATGGAAAAAAGTAGAATCGCCTATAAATGCAAAATTCAGGGCGCCGGGTTCCGCGCGGCTGATCCCCTGGGCCATGCTGACGCCCGCGCCCATGCAGAGGCAGGTATCGGTCATGTCCAGGGGCTGGGCGTTCCCCAGGGTATAGCAGCCTATGTCCCCGCTGTAGACAGCCTTGCGGCCCCCGGCGAAAAGCCGCACCGCTTCCTTTACCGCGAAAAAACTGCCCCGGTGGGGGCAGCCGGCGCACAATACCGGGGGCCTGACAGGAAGCGGCGGCGCGGCTGTCCCGGCCTGGGGGGTAGCGGAAGCACCCGCAGGGGCAAAGCCCCGAGGAGGCTGGAGCGCAGGGGGGGCCGACAGGGAGGCGGCATTTTGCGGGCCCCCTTCCCGGTAACAGGCCCCCCCCTCTCTAACATGGTTTCTGCCCAGAAAGGACTTTAGCGCGTTTTCTATATCGCCGGGCTTGTTCTCCCCGGCATTGGGCGTGTCCCCGCCGAGCTTGCCCCGGACTTTTACCGGAAGATGATGCAGCCCGGCAAGGTAAACAAGTTCCTTTTCGATAACGGGATCGAGTTCTTCCAGTACCAGGGCTTCTTCCAGGCCGTCAAGGAATTCCAGGGCCAGTTCGAGGGGGAGGGGGACGGTGGCGATCTTTAAGTATTTGAAGGGGCCGGCCAGGGACCGGAGCGTTTCTTCCGCGTAGGCGCAGCTTACCCCGCCCGCGGCAATGCCGAGTACGGGCCGGGAAGCGCCCGCGGCTTTGCTGTCGCCGGCGGCGTTACTACCGGCGGCGCTTCCATCGGCAGCAGTATTATTACCGGCAGCAGTATTACTGCCGTATCCTGATACGCAAAGCCGGTTTCCCCGGTAGCCGGAAAAATCGGAGGCCATGCGTACCAAGTCCGCCTCTATTTGGATGTGGTTTTTGTAGGTAAGGGCGGGAAAGATTACCCAGCGGCCGTTGCCCTTTTCAAAACCGGGCTTGCCCGCGCCTGTAGTACCGCCGCTGCCCGCACTGTTTTCCGATCCGGGGCCTTCCGCTCCACGGCCGCGCAGGGGCGGCAGTATTTCTACCGACCCGTAGCTGTGGCAGACGCGCGTGGTCGGGCGGAAGATCACCGGGCGGCCGTATTTTTCCGAATACTCAAAGGCGTCCGCTATCATCGTGTAGGCTTCCCCCGGCGAAGATGGATCAAAGACGGCAACTTTGGCGTATTGTCCGAAACGGCGGGTGTCCTGCTCGGTCTGGGAGGAAATGGGGCCGGGATCATCGGCAACGGCCAGCACAAGGCCGCCCCTGACGCCCAGGTAGTTAAGGCTCATCAGCGGGTCGCTCGCCACGTTGAGGCCTACCTGCTTCATCGTGACCATTGCCCGCCTGCCGGAGATCGCCGCGCCCGCCGCCACTTCCAGGGCGGTCTTTTCGTTCACGGACCATTCGGCGTAGATTCCGGCGGCCCCCCGCTCCCTGACAACTGTTTCAAGGATCTCCGTGGAAGGGGTTCCCGGATAGCCGGTTACCACCTCGACTCCGGCGCGTACCGCCCCCAGGGCGACGGCCTCGTTTCCCATAAGCAAGCGCTTCATAACCATTCAGCCGGGGGGCTAAAGCCCCCGCTCAGCCAAAAGCCCTGGCAAGGCTTTTGGCAATATCCGGTTGAACGAGGGGGTCCGTACCCCCTCCGCCCGAAAAAAACCGCCGTTTTTCCCGGGCTACCCCCGTCGGCAATTATCGGCAAGCAATAGAATGAAGAACCGCATTGTTTCATTACATTATTATAGCCTACAATACGCTCTGAAGGAACTGGCGGGTGCGGGGATTTTGGGGATTGCTGAAAATTTCTTCGGGCGGGGCCGTTTCCAGGATGGAACCCTGGTACATAAAGACCACCTGGTCGGCGGCTTCGCGGGCAAAGCCCATCTCGTGGGTAACTACCAGCATGGTCATGCCGGCCCGGGCAAGGTCCTTCATGACGCCCAGCACCTCGCCTACCAGTTCCGGGTCCAGGGCGGAAGTCGGCTCGTCAAAGAGCATGATCTTCGGTTCCATGGCCAGGGCCCGGGCGATGGCCACCCGCTGCTGCTGGCCGCCCGAAAGCTGGGATGGATAGGCGTCCACCTTCTCCAAAAGCCCCACCCGCTCCAGAAGCGGCATGGCTTTTTCGCGGGCCTCCTCGGAAGAAAGTTTCCGCACATGCACGGGGGAAAGTATTATATTTTCTATTACCGTTTTGTGGGGGAACAGGTTGAAGCTCTGGAACACCATTCCTACTTCAAGCAGGGCCAGGTTCCGCTCGTGGGCGCCCATCCTGACCTTGTTTTCCCCGTTCGCGCAGTCAAAGAGGAGTTTGTCCTCGATGTAGATGCTGCCGCTGTCGATGCGTTCCAGCCGGTTCAGGGAGCGGAGGAAGGTGGACTTTCCCGCGCCGGAAGGCCCGATAATACAGAACACTTCCCTTTGCTCCACCGTGAGCGACACGGACTTGAGTACCTCGTTGCTGCCGAAACTTTTACACACATCAACAGTTTTAACCATGGACATAGGGCGCCCCTAAACGTAAACCGAATACTTCTTTTCCAGTTTGTGGAAAATGTAGGAAAAAACCGCGGTAATGATAAGGTAGAGAATCATTGCGGGGATATACACCAGGGCCGAGCGGGTCGAGGATTCGATGTTCCGGGTAGCCTTGGTAATATCGATCAGGGCGATCATGGAGACCAGGGACGCGTCCTTTAACACCATGATAAATTCATTGCCCACAGGCGGGATGAGCCGCCTGATCGACTGGGGGATGATCACCATGCGCATGGTCTGGGGGTACGAAAGCCCCAGCGCCTTTGACGCTTCGAACTGGCCTTTGTCTATGCTGAGTATGGCCGCCCGTATTATTTCCGCGCAGTACGCCGCGGAATTCAGGGCGAAGGCAAGGAAGGCCGGGATGAAGCGGTCGAAAAACTGGTCCCCTGTTTTTATGATAAAGACAGGGGACACCATGGGCAGGGCGTAGTAGATAAAATAGAGCTGCATCAGAAGGGGCGTGCCCCGGAAGAAGAAGATATAGGCGCTTGATAATCTGTTGACGAGCGCGTTCTTCGACATCTTCCCCAGAGCAAGAAAGAGGCTCAGCACCAGGCCGCCGGATACCGAAAGGATAGTGAGCGCGATAGTAACCCTGGCGCCGCCCAGGAGAGGCGGTATCCACGATATCATTTTTTGAACAGCATCCATACAACCCCCTCGGCAATTTCACATTTCAGTCCGGAATCCGGGCGTTTTGGCGGCCGGGCGCGCCGGTAAAACGCGGCTACCTTCTGGCCGCGCTTACCATGTCAATCTTGAACACATCCTGGGACAATTTCAGGATGGCGCCCTCGGCAAAGAGTTCGTCCAGCGCCTTGTCAAGGGCGGCCGTCAGCGCGTCGTTGCCCTTTTTGAGGCAGACGGCGAAGACTTCTTCCGCCGGCCCCTGCCACACGATCTCGAAGGGGCTGTCCGCCGGCGCGATATAGTCAACCGCGACAAGGCTGTCGCAGACAATCGCGTCTACCCGCCCCAGCCGCAGCTCGTCGAAGCAGTTCATCACCTTGTCGTACTCGTAGGGGGTAAAGCTGACCCCCTGCCCGGCCAGTTTCGCCATGTAGATGTCCGAGGTAGTTTCCGCCTGGTACGCGACTCCCAGCCCGGAAGTTTCCTCGGGGCTGCGGGCCCTGACCTGCGAACCCTTGAGCAGCACCAGGGCCTGCGCGTTGGCAATATAGGGCTTTGTAAAGTTATGCACGGCCTGGCGTTCGGGGGTAATTGTTACCGACGAAATAATACAGTCGTACTTTCCGGTATCGACCCCGGCGAAGATCCCGTCCCAGGCTGTATCGACAAACTTGGCCTGGAGCCCCAGTTTTTCCGCCAGGGCCTTGCCCATGGATACATCGAAACCGATGGGCGTCCTGCCGTCCGCGTCGTAGTACTCCATGGGGGGATACCCAATCTCCATACCTATCGTAAGCGCGCCGCTTTCGATAGTAAGCCCGCCCTGCTGTTTGCCGCCCCCGGCGTACAAACCCGAAACAAGCGCCAGCGCCGCCGCGATCAGGGCGGCAATTTTCCTGAATTCCATCTCTTCCTCCTTGGCTTAATCGGAAAACGGCCTCCGGCGCGGCACAGGCCCCCGGAAACCGTATTTTTATGCAGGAATTATACATGATTATACGTTTTTTGTCAACATAAAAAATACGCGTGTCAAACGCCTCACGATAAACGCCGAAAAGAGACTCAATGAGCCTCCGCGGTATCTGGAACGTAGAAATGTTATTCAATCGGAGGCTCGTTCGAGAGGAAATTTATTATACCGTCTGGTTTAATGCTAAATTTTTGTGGATGTTGCATTATTTGAACCGGAGCAGAGCTCCGGGGTATTAAACCAGACTTTCGAATAACCACGACCCTAACAAACGTCTCCTGCGGGACGATCTGGTCATCGAGATGGAAGGCGACGGCTGGGTAAGAAGGCAGTACCCGCCCCATTTTCTACACCGAACGTATTTCGGGCGGCAATTTAGCATCACAGCATAACTGCCCAAAACATACAATATTTTCCCGCTTCATTTGTCTATATAAGCAGGGAGTAAAACATGAACAAATTTTTTTACAAAACGCGGTTTTGGGGCTTCTGGGGAATACCGGCGGCAATCGTCCTGCTGGCGGTATTCGGGGCGCTGGTCATGCTATTATGGAACGCGCTGTTGCCCGGCATTGCGGGTTTGCCCGCCATTGACTACCTACAGGCAGCGGGCATTCTGGCCCTGGCCCGCATTCTCTTTGGCGGGTTTGGCTTTGGAAGGGGGTATCCCCATATACGGGGCGGCAACGCTTTCCGCGAAAAGTGGATGAAAATGACGCCGGAGGAACAGGAGGAATTCATCAGGAAGCAGGGGCATTACCATCACCTGTTCGGCGGGCCGCATTACGGAGGCGGGGGGGCCGGCCGGCACGAAGGCGCGGCAAAATCCCCGGACCAGAACCAGGAAACAAAATAAGGCGCGCCGTGCCGCAGAAAATTGCCGGGGATATTTTTACCGCATACCGCGGGCGGATAGCGCAGTTTATACGCGCGCGGGTAAGGCTCCTTGAAGACGCCGAAGATATTCTACAGGAAGTGTTTTATGAATATTCCCGCATGGAAAGTATCGCCCGCCCTGTACGGCGGACAGCGGCATGGCTTTACCGTGTCGCGCGGAACAAGATCATCAACCACCGGAACAAAAAGAAAGAAACACCGCTGCCGGAATATTACGGCGAGGACGACGACGCGTTTGTTTTTGCCGATATCGCCGATACGCTTTTCGGCGAGGCAATAACTCCGGAAACTGAAAATCTGCGGGAACTGATAGCCAGGGAAATAGAGGCCGCGCTGGCTGATCTGCCGGAAGAGCAGCGGGCGGCATTTGAGTTTTCGGAATTTCAGGGGATGGCGGTTAAGGACATTGCGGAGAAAACCGGGGTCCCGGTCAATACGGCGCTGTCACGGAAACACTATGCCGTAAAATATTTACGCGGGCGGCTTAAAGAACTGTACGCCGATGTCATGGGGGAATAGGTAAAATGGCAATGACAGCCTCTCTTGAAGATTATCTGAAAATAGCGGGCCTTGTCGCCGACAGGGGGGAGCTGCGGCTGACAGACATTGCCGCTCGGCTGGGAGTTTCAAAACCGTCGGCGCTGGCTGCCCTGAAAAAACTGGAGGAGCTGGGCTTGGTCGAACATAAACGCTACCGCAGGTTCAAATTAACCAAAGAAGGAATACGCCGGTCGGCGGAGATCGGGGAACGGTACAGCACCCTGACCGCCTTCCTGCTCAATATTGTCGGGGTAACCGCGACAACCGCGGAAAAAGACGCCTGTAAAATGGAGCATATCTTTTCCAGCGAGACGTATAAAAAAATTAAAGCCATGGTACCTTCAAGGTAAGCGCGAAGCCTTTTTTAGCCTAATCAGGCGGCTACGCCCCGATGCGTTTTCCCAGAGCCTCGGCGTGGGGGGCGGATAGGATGATCTCGCTCCAGTTGACTACTATTCCTTCTTTTTCCATAGCCTTCATCAGTTTGGCGAGGGCCTTTCCGGTAAAGGGGCTGGTCTTTTTGAGGAACGCGGCGCCCTTCTTGCCCACAAGGCTGGACGCGCCGGAGAGTATCTTCGCCAGGGATTCGGGCATGTTCCCGCTGAAAAGGGCGGCGCTTTCCGCCGCGACCGCCAGGTATTCGTAGCCCGGAAGCCGCATCCCGTCGCCGGTCCAGGCGTCCGCCACATCGACCCGGTGGCCCATGGATTCCATGCCCCTGGCAAGGGCGGCGACATAATCGGGTATTCCCCCGCGGCGGGCGGGCGCGCTGATAAGGGCAATTCTCATAAGGCTGATTCCTCTACCGGCACGGACGCCGTTTTTCAGCAGCGGCCGGTATCTTATAGATTAGCGCCATATCAGGCCATTTTGTAGAGCTGATCGACGGACGGTTCCTTTACCAGGAGTACCGAACATTTGGCGTTTATCATGATTTCCCTGTAAGAATTGCCCATGATGTCGCGGGTGCTCCGTTCCCGCTCCCAGCCCCCCAGAAGGATGAGGCTGGCGTTTTTTTCGTCGGCGACTTTCAATATTTCCGTGTATACCGCCCCGTGGCGTATCTCCCGCTCGATCTTGACGCCTTTGGGGCGGGCCAGTTCGCCGATATAGCTGAGATAGCGGTGCCCGTTGGCCTCCAGGCTGTGCTCGTATTCCTGGCTTTCTTCCTGGATGAATATCTTGCTCAGGGTGAGCTGCCTGATGGTGGCGGTATCTACCACGTAGACCGCCGTGAGCCGGCAGCGCTGCTGTTTCGCCAGGACTATGGCGTACTTCGCCGCCAGGATCGAGGCGTCCGAGCCGTTGATCGCTACGACAAGATCTGAAATGATCGGTTTCATCATTCCCTTCCGGTTTTCCTTTTGAGCAGCTTGCTGGAAAAAAAGGCGTCCCGGTCCTTTTCTTCCAAAGCCGCTTCAATATAAATTTTGGTTTCGCGGGCGGTGGGTATTACCATTTTTTCCAGGGCGTTTACCCGCCTCTGGGTTTTGCGGACTTCCCGGGCAAGCCGCCACGCTATGGTCCTGACCGCCGCAAGCTCCGTAAGGATTTTAAGGAGCTGGAAGAATTCTAACACGGTTTCGTCGCATTCGGCAAATGAATTCGCAGGGGAATACTTCAGTTCCATGGGGGGGAGGCGGACTTCGAGGCTTGGGAGCTTCATTCCGGCGGCGGTAACCTGCTTTTCCTGCAATTCGAAACGGTAGCTGATGTTCTTTGAAAGCCGGTCCGCCCGCTCGCGGCCTACGATGACGAGCATGCGCTTCAGGGCCGGGTACGCGGTCGCCACGCGGGCGTCCATGTCGCGTTCCAGGAGTTTTACCTGCTCGACTTTGTGCATCAGTTCCATGACCAGGATCTCGCGTTTCTGCTCAAGGAGATCGTAGCCTTCCGTGGCTATGGCGAGCTGTTCCTTGACGCGGATAAGGTTGCTCTTGGTCGGCGCTATCTGTTCGCGGCTCATGTCCGGGCGGCGCCTCCGGCAAAGGGGTCCATGTACTTTTCGATGTACTTTTTGTTGATACGCAGGAGGTCTTCCCTGGGGAGGCGCGCCAGTATCTGCCAGCCGAGGTCCAGGGTTTGGGCGATGCTGCGGTTTTCAGTCTCCCCCTGGGTAAGGAACTGCTGCTCGAATATTTCGCCGAATTTGAGGTAGTGCTTATCGGAATCCGAAAGCTCCTCCTCCCCGATTATCGAGGCGAGGTTGCGCACGGACTTTACCTTGGAGTAGGCGGCGAAAAGCTGGCTTGAAACGTCCTTGTGGTCCTCCCGGGTCATGCCCTCGCCTATGCCGTCTTTCATGAGGCGGGAAAGGCTGGGGAGGCCGGCTACGGGCGGGTAGACGCCCCGCTGGGTCAGTTCCCGGTCAAGCACGATCTGGCCTTCCGTGATATAGCCGGAAAGGTCCGGGATGGGGTGGCTTATGTCATCGTTGGGCATGGTGAGTATCGGTATCTGGGTGATGGAGCCGGAAGAGCCGGAGATCTTGCCGGCCCGCTCGTAAAGCGAGGCCAGGTCCGAGTAAAGGTAGCCCGGATAGCCTTTGCGGCTTGGGACCTCGCCCCGGATGGAGGATACCTCCCGGAGGGCTTCGCAGTAGTTGGTCATGTCGGTCATTACGACAAGGACGTGCATGTTGCGTTCATACGCCAGGTATTCGGCGGCGGTCAGGGCGCAGCGGGGGGCCACAAGCCGTTCCAGGGAAGGGGCGTCGGCCAGGGACAGGAAAACTACCACGTTCGCCAGCACGCCCGAACGCTCAAAGTCGTCAAGGAAGAAGCGGGCTACATCGTACTTGATCCCCATGGCGCAGAAGATTATCACGAAGCGCTCCCCGTCGGCCCTGTTCCCGCCGCTGCCCGCCGCCCCGCTGTTTCCGGACGGGCCGATGATCGCGGCCTGGCGCACAATCTGGGCCGCCAGCCTGTTGTGGGGAAGCCCGCTGCCGGAAAAGATGGGGAGCTTCTGGCCGCGGATCAGGGTGTTCATTCCGTCGATGGCGGAAATGCCGGTCTGGATAAAATCGCGGGGATAGGCCCGGGCGTAGGGGTTGATGGGGAGGCCGTTTACGTCCAGGCGGGCCGACGAGGCGATTTCGCCGTAGCCGTCTACCGGCTCGCCCAGGCCGTTAAAGATACGCCCTAAAAGGCCCGGCCCTACCCGCAGTTCCATGGGCCTGCCCAGGAATTCGACCCTGCTTTCATCGGCGGAAAGGCCGGTGTTGGTCCCGAATATCTGGATGGCGGTCCAGTCCCCGCTCATATCGACAACCCGCCCGAGCCTGCGGCCTTCGCCACGGTCGTAAACCGCCACTACCTCGTTAAAGCCCACGTTGCGGCTCCGCTCGGTGACGATCACCGGCCCCTCGATTCGCGACAGGCCCCGATACTCAACGCCCCGCATTACAGGCCCTCCCTTGTACGGTAGCTCCGGTCCAGCTCTTCCAGGGCCTGGTGCATGGCCCGCTCGAATTCAACAAGCGCGCCGTCGTCGTTGTTCTTTACATCGCTTTTCAGCCGTGAAAGCCGTTCCCTGAAAGGCGCTTCCCCGTCCCCCGAGCCGAGGCCGCTTATCTTGAGCAGGGGCGCGCCCAGCTTGATACAGGCCAGGGATCGTTCGTGGAATTCCATGATAAGCTCCAGAATGCGCACCTGTTTCGCGGGAACGCAGTACATGTCTATTTCGTCAAAAGAATTCTGCTGCAAAAAGCCGTTCTTGATGATGTCCGCGGTGAGCAGCACAAGCCGCTGGTCGTCGGGAAGCGCGTCCGGCCCGATAAGGCGCACGATTTCCGACAGGCGCTGTTCTTTTTTAAGGAGATCGAGGGCGCGCTGCCGGGCTTCGGCCCACTGGGAATTTACCTTTTCCCACCAGGCCTTTAGTTCTTCGGCGTACTCCGAATAGCTGTCGATCCAGCTTATGGCCGGATAGTGCCGGGCGTTGGCAAGGTCCCGGTCCAGGGCCCAAAAACAGCGGATAAAACGTTTGGTGTGCTGGGTAACCGGCTCCGAAAAGTCCCCGCCCGGAGGCGACACCGCCCCGATAATCGACACGGAACCCTGGCCGCCGGAAAGGGTCTTTACGCGGCCCGCCCGCTCGTAGAATTCCGCAAGCCGCGTCGGCAGGTAAGCGGGGAAGCCCTCCTCGGCGGGCATTTCTTCCATGCGGCCGGAAAGCTCCCGCAGGGCTTCGGCCCAGCGGCTTGTGGAATCGGCCATGATTGCCACATGGAAGCCCATGTCCCGGTAAAATTCCGCCAGGGTCACGCCGGTATAGATCGACACTTCGCGCGCGGCAACCGGCATATTGCTTGTATTGGCGATAAGGATGGTACGTTCCATAAGGGAACGGCCTGTACGGGGATCGGTGAGGCGCGGGAAATCGGTGAGCACGTCGGTCATCTCGTTGCCGCGCTCCCCGCAGCCTATGTAGATGATGACGTCGGCATCGCACCACTTGGCCACGGCGTGCTGGGTCATGGTTTTGCCGGTGCCGAAACCGCCGGGAATGGCCGCGGTCCCGCCTTTGGAAAGCGGGAAAAATACGTCGATTACCCGCTGCCCGGTTACCAGCGGCTCGTCCGGGGAAAGCCGTTCCGCGACGGGCCTGGGGATGCGCACCGGCCACCATTGGGCGACCGGTATTTCGTCTCCCGCGTCGGTCCTCGCCGCGATGCTGTTGATGGTCACTTCCCCCGCGGGCAGCAGTTCCGTAATGTTCTCCCCCCTCATCCCCGGGGGCGCCATGATTTTGCAGCTGATGCTTTCGGTCTCTTTTACCGTCCCCAGGACCATGCCGGGCGCGAATTTTACCTTCCCCTCTTTCGACAGTTTTTCCGCCAGTTCCGGGTCCGGCTCAAAGGGCCAGTTTTTTTCCGCCGCGAGCGGCTCGCCCCGGGAACCGGCTTCCATAAAGGCGCCCGACTTTTCGAACAGGGCGCGGAGGGGCCGCTGGATACCGTCGTAAATCGTGCCGATAAGCCCCGGCCCCAGGAGCGCCGAAAGGGGCCGGCCGGTAGACACGGCCCCGGCCCCGATTTGGAGGCCCGTATCGTCCTCGTAAACCTGGATCACAGCCTCGTCCTTTTCCAGGCGGATAATCTCCCCTATGATCCGCTTTTCCCCGACCTCGACTACGTCGAAGAGTCCGGCCTCTCCCAGCCCGGTGGCCCTGATGACGGGGCCTGAAATACGCCTGACCCGGCCGCTAGGCATCGAGGGCCTCCTCTCCAAGCAGGGCTGCCGCGAGTTCGCCCCGTTTTTCGGAAAGCAAGGTTTCTACCGCCGCGTCCGCGGAAACGGTGATTCTTACTGTCCCGAAATCGGCGACAATACCGGGGAAGCTGCCGGCGCGGATATACGCGGCGTTCCCCTCTTCAAGGGCAAAGTTTTTTTCAGGAAAGACTTTTTTTACAAGGCTTTCCGCCTCGCCCGGTGAAAGAAAACGGTAATTCGCCTTGAACCCGGCCTTATCGCCGGCCTCGCCGACGGTAACGCCACCGGCCTCGCCGACGGCAGGGCCTTCCGCTTCCCCGGCCCTTTCGGCAAGATCGCGGGCCAGAATGCCGAGCAGTTTTTCCCGGCCAAGGCCCCTGAGGTAGGAGGCGGCGGCTTCGCGGAGCAGGCGGTCTATTCTTTCCAGGGCAAGGCGACGCCTGTCCAGCGGGAGGCGGGCCATTATTTCCGTGCGGCCTGTTTCCAGCCGTTCGTCAAAACGCCGTTCAAGTTCGGCCATGGCTTTGCGCGTCTTCTTTTCCCACTGTTTCTCCGATGCCGCCGCTTCTTCGTCGGCCGCCTTAAGGATACGCTGCGCCTTGCGCCGGGCGTCTTCGAGTATCTCCCTGTCTAAAACTTCAGTTGATTGTAGTTCTTCCATAAAAATTAACCTGCGGTTTTTAACTCACACATGTATCCCGACAGCTTCCCTGATAGAATCCACCAGGGTTTTGCGGCCTTCAAGGCGTCCCATGGTACCGGGGACCTCTACCACCAGGGGGTAGCGGCCGGAAAGCTGCCACTGGGTAAGATCGTTTCCCAGCCAGTCCGCGGCTTCTTCGGTCAGGATAAGCACGCGGCAGCGCTCCGTACCGGGAAGGAAAGCGCCGGCCGTCTCGTCCCAGCCCTGGGTAATTTTAAGAAACGCGGCCCTGGTATCGTCGGGCCCCCGGGCGGAAACGCCGTTAACCCCCACAAAGCGGAAGGCGGTTAAAAGTTCGGGATCTCCGATAAAAAAATAATCCATAAAAACGGCCCCGCTGCGGCGTTTTTACAAAACCAGGATGAGCAGGGCGACCAGGAAACCCCAGAGGCAGATGCCTTCGGCAAGGCCGGCGTAGGGCAGCGCTTTGCCGGAAAGTTCCGGGTTTTCGCTCATGGCGCCCATCGCGGCGGTCCCTATCTGGCCGACGGCAAGGCCGCCCGCTATGCAGGAAATGCCCACGGCCAGGGCTGCGGCGAAATATTTCCACACCGCGTTCCCGCCGGCCGAAGCCGCGGACGCCGCCGTTTCGGCTTCCTGGGCGAACAGGAGGGAGGCGGGAAAGAACAGCGTCAGCGCCGCGAGGCCCAACAGAATTGCTACACGTTTCATTGCGATTCTCCTCTGCGGAAACGGAAAGGCTTGAATTCAACCCCGGTTTCCGTAAAAAACTTGCTAAAAAATTCGTAATATTGGAGACGTACTACCTGAATGGCGACGATCATTCCCTCAAGGACGATTATAAGCGCGTTGCCCGCTATCATGACGATCAGGGCCAGGACAGGCCCCACCGGAAGTCCCGCAACCATTTCCGTCAGCGTAAAGATGATGAACGAAAGCACCGCGTGCGACAGCGCGAAGGCCCCCACCCGCAGGAAGCTCACCGTATTGGACACGTAGGTGGACGCTGTTTCCAGCACTTCCACAAAAGATTCCATGACAAAGACCATTAATCCGTCGGGCAGGATAGGCCTTTCCCGGGTGAAAACGCGCCAGATCACCGGGCCAAAGAAAATGCAGAACACGGGGAAGAGAAGCCCCGCGAAATCGAACCCGGCGAATTTCCCGCCCAGGATAATGCGCGCCGCGATTGAGACGGCGTACCAGAAAAGCAATAACCCCGCAAGCCCTGTCTTTGAAAAAAACGCCTTTTCATATTTACGCAGCGTAACAAGATTCGCGATATTCACCAGGAGGCCGATCGAATTTAGTACAATCCCCACTGATATTGTAAAACCGAAAAAGTAAAAGAGCTTGGCGATGTTTCCCTTTTCAGGCATAAGGTGGAGTATTACATGGGGAGGCTCGCCGGGAATGTTAAGGGCGCGCATGAAGAAACCGCTTACCGCCTGCGTGGGAACGGCAAGCCAGCCCGCGTTGGCGAACACCTCGCCGGTTAGAAGGCCCATAGCCATGGAGGAGATTCCGACCGCGATAAGCGGGGTGGAATAGCTGCGGAATTTTTTAAGCAGTTTCGGCCCTTTTTTGCCGGTAAGAAGGCCCAGGAGGAAAAGCACAAAACCCTGGCCCAGATCGCCGAACATGATGCCGAAAAGGACGGCGAAAGAGACCGCCACAAAGGGCGTGGGATCTATAGTACCGTAAAGCGGCGCGCCGTAGGAGAAGACCACTTTTTCAAAGCCGCGCACAAAGGCCCCGTGTTCCAGGGAGACCGGCACCTTTTCCCGGCCTTCCCGCACGTCGGGGATTTCCTCGGGCAGGAAAGTCCGTATCGCGGCGCGGCCTTCCGTTATCCCCCCCAGGGTTTTCGCGATTTCCCCCACCTCGTCCGCGGGGGCCCAGCCCGAAAGCTGGTAGGCGCTCTGCGTGGAGCGCAGCCTGCCCTTGAGCTGCTCCACCTGGCTTGCCATAAGGTAAGAGCCGGCAAGCCGCCGCAGGACCGGGCCGTATTCGCCCTTGAGATGTTTCTTCTCCTCCCCTATGCCGGCCAGAGCCGCGTCAATGTTTGAAAGCCGTTCTTCCAGCCCCGCGAGCAATTCCGTAGGGACTCCCTTGTAGCCTTCGGGGATTGAGATGGGACTGAACGAGTATTTTTTAAGTTCGGAATCCAGGGCAAAGCGCCCTTTCCGGGAAGCGGCGGCCAGGATACGCTCCCCCGCGGCGGCGTTCTGCCCGTCTTCGTTCGCGGCAGGCCCCAGGGGGATAATCACCGCCCGGTCCCCCAGGGTTTCCCGGAGATTTGCCTGGCTCTTCGGGTCAAGGCGGCCGACCCGCAGCGTAAGGTAGGAAAGCTGGTCCAGATCGGCAAAGGGTGCGTTGAGGTTTTCAAAGGCCCTTGCCTCGGCGCGCGCCTCCTCGACCCGCCGCCTTTCCAGGCGCTGTTCGTTTTCCCGGACGCTCAGGGCGCCGGTTCCCGCGCCGATATGGCCGGCAAGGGCGTCATCCGCCTCCGTGGGAAGGGCCGTGTCTTCCAGGGGTTCTTCGGGCAGTTCGACTCCCAGGTAGCCCGCCGAAGTTTTAAGCGATTCAAGGTTATCCTGGATATGCCGGAAAATTTCGGTGTCTTCAGGGGGGGATTCGCCCGCGTCGGCGGCGCCGGTTTCGTCCGAAAGGTGAAGCACGGCCTTCCGCCCCAGGTATTCGATTACCTTGTCGGCATCCCTGGCGAGTATGGTCATCTCAATCTGCTTCATCTTGCGGGGGCGTATCATAGGGCCGCGCCCCCTGTCCTGAGGGCTGTCATACTTCAAGCTCCAGGAGGGAGAATACTTCGCGGCTTGGGATGCCCAGGCTCAGGCCCTCCGCCATGCTGGTGAGGAGGTCTTCTTCGTATTGTTTCAGTTTGATGAAACAGGCGGGCGTGTCGACGGAGGCCGGCCGCCTGCGGAAATAGAGCCGGGCCATGCGGTAAAGGCGGGCGGAGGCGGCGTTCTGAAAGTAGCGCGGGTCCGCGGCCCAGGGCTCGCCGGGCGAGCCCCTGTTAAGCAATTCCGCGCGCCGCCATTTCCCCCACGCTTCCCAGGTATCCAGGGGGAGTTCCAGGGAATCCAGGGCGTCTTTTGCCAGGGATTTCCCCTTTCCCTTTTCAATAATCACCAGGTGTTCTTTAACATCTTCCGCCTCTATGCGGTAATAGGTGCGTAGGCGCAGCGCCCATACCACGTTGCGCAGGGAGATTTCCTCTTCCAGGATATTCCCAATCCCCTCCCGGTCGTGTTTCGGCAGTTTGAAGAGGCTTTTCCAGAGCGCGGTATAGTAATGGCGGTCAAGCATTGTCTGCATACGGATACTGTCGGTTTCGCCGTCCGGAACAGCGCTGTTTCCCGGAACAGGCCCCCCCGCGCCGGCCGCCCTGGGCGGATCTTTCAGGAGGAAGCCGAATTCGGTGCCTTTAAGCATGGCTTTGAGATCCGGGTATGCCTCGAAATGAACCGTGCCGAACCTTTCCAGGGGCGTCCGCGCCGGCGCGGCCCGCTCGCCTCCCGCAAGGGCGATCAGGGCGCTCTTCAGATCCGCGTATTCATAGGCGCGGAGCAGCCTTATCAGAAGTTCGGGAGGTTTTTTATAGACATTGACAATTGTAAGTATCTGTTTTACGGAGCGGCCCAGTATCCGCCGTTCCAAATCCACAAGGAGTTCCCGTTCGGGCAGGTCATGAAAATTGCCGGGAAAAACCAGGCGGTCAAGCTCGGAAAGCCGGCCTACGGAAACCAGCTGGGGGATGCGCTTCCCCACAAAGGATTTCCCGATGATCCCGCAGGCTTTGGCGTAAACATAGGCCCGCTCCCCGGTTCCCGGCATCTCTAGCTGTCCTTCCCCAGGAAACCGTCCAGGAGGCGGCAAAATTCAGCGTAATCCGGCTCGCGCCTGCCAAGGCCCAGGCGGTATTCGTCAAGCTGCTTGCCGTATTCTTCCCTGATAGCCTTGAGCCCGGCTTCGTAGCGGCTGTCCAGGAGCGCCGCTTCCCTGGTGTACTGTTCTTCGTAGCGGGCCCTGTTCTGCTTTTCCATTTCGGCTATGCGGCGGTCCGCCTCGGCCTGGGCGTCGTCAACAAGGGACTGGGCTTCGGCCTCTACATCCAGAAGGTGCCGGAGTACATCCTGATCAGAGCCGTCCCCGTCAAAACCGCCCGCCGGCGGCCACGGTTCCCCATCGATACCGGATAACGTGTCAAGCTCCTTCTTCCCTCTGGCAATAACGGCCATAAATAACCTTCTATGAACAGGGCTTGCCGGGCGGTCTCCAAAGAACAGCGGTTCTAAATACTGCCGGCGACTAGCATCTCTTCATATTTCTTTATAATTTCATAGGCATCCTGAGCGCCGGGCTGGAGGGCCAGCTCGGTATAAAACTGGGGATCGTCCAGCAGCGTAGCCAGGCGTTTTAACAGCCGCAGATGGGTTTCGCTGTCCTTTTCCGGGGCCAGTATTAAAAAAAGGAGGTGTACAGGATTTCCGTCCAGGGCATCGTAATCTATCCCCTTTTTGGAAATTCCCAACACCCCGCAAACCCGGTCCACCGTGTTGGTTTTGCCATGCGGGATGGCGATCCCCTTCTTGATCCCGGTGGACATCTTGGCCTCACGCTCCTGAATGGCTTTGAGGAGCGGCTGCCGGTTTTTTATCCCGGACACGCCGCAAAAATGATCCACCAATTCTTCGAAGGCTTCTTCTTTATCCTCCGCTTCCAAATTAACTTTTATGAATTCCGGCCGGTATACATCTTTCAGGAACATCCGAATTACTCCCAGCTTCCGCTATTCAGCAGCCGTTTCCCCTGCCGGAACCTCTTCCTGGAGGATCTCCGGAGCCGGCGCGGCGTCATTCAGCCCGTCGAAGATTATCTCCGGGGCCGCCCCGTCCGCCTGGGGGGCTTCATCGTCCTGCCACCAGTCGCTCCTTCCGCCGGTATCAAGCTGCCGCCCGGCCGCTTCCACACCGCCTGCCCCCGAAGTCCGGTTAATCAGCGCCAGACTCAGGCAGAGTACCAGAAACAGGGCGCCCAGAATCGTGGTTGTCCGGGTCAGCACATTCCCGGACCGGGACCCAAAGGCGGACCCCGAACCCCCGGCGAAGATACCGCCAAGGCTGTCCCCTTCCTCGTTCTGAATTAAAACCAGCAGGACCAGTAAAACCGCCACTATAACGAAAAAAACCAGCAAAAGAACATTAAGAATACTCATTCATTAACCCCTGTCTTGCCGGTCCCGCTTTCGCGCGTAACCGGGCTGCACGGCCGGCCGGGAAACAAGCCCCGTAAGATCCGCGTCAAATATACAGTTGATTCTAGCGAAAAGAAAAATTTTGATCAATGAGGGTCCGCGCTAATTCTTAATTTTGCCGTAACTATTCAATCGGAGAGCCAAAATCCCCGCCCTGTCATTCAGGCCGGAACCGCCCCAGTACCGCGAGCATTCTGGTATAGGCGGGGCCCTGCCGGCGGAAAGAACCCAGGCGTTCGTCGGTAAAGGTGCAGTCCCGGCAGACCGCTATGTTCCGCACGCCGGCGCCGGCAAGGAGCCGGGCGTTGGCGGCCTGCATGCTGAGATAAAAGCCCGGCCCGCCGGGAAGATCGCCGCGTTCGCCTGTTACCGGCCCCAGGGGGAATTCTCCCGAAGGGCCGCCGAATTCCGCCTCAAAAGCGCGCGCCCTTTCCCTGTCCACCCGGTAGCAGCAGCCCTGGATACAGGGGCCGAGTACGGCGGCGACTGTTTCGGGCCGGGAATGCCAGCGCGCCTGCATAAGGCGCAGGGCGTCCAGGACTATGCCGGTCCCCCTCCAGCCGGAATGGACCAGGGCGAAAGGCCCGTCCCCGGAATCGCGGCCCCCGGTATCGTACAAAAACACCGGGAGGCAGTCCGCCACCGTCACCGAAAGGCTTACGGCAGCGTCGCTGCTTGCCAGCCCGTCCGCTTCCCTGTCCGTCGCCGCGCTGCGGCGGTCCACAACAACAAGGCCGCGCGAATGGACCTGCCTGACGGAAAATACCGGCGCGCCGCCCAGCCCAAGGGATGCGAGGAATTTTTCCCGCGCCGGACTATCCTGCCCCGCGGCGCGGACCATATCGCCCGCGAAACAGGAGGATACGGCGCATCCGGGGCGGCTCAATTCCGCGCCCTCGTAGACAAAAGGGAAGCGCGCGAACAGCGGGTCTTTATCCGGAAAATCCAGGGAGAAAAAACTGATATTCATTTGCCGGTCTCAAGCCGGCCAATAGCCTTGAGTATTCCCGCGCCTTCCTTCAGCTTTAGGGCCGCGTTCCTCAAACCTTCCGTAAATTTAGTACTTTTTCCGTTAAGCTGAGGCAGGTTGGAAAGCGTATCGTAATTACCGTCCGCCTCTTTATCGGTAATACCGTTAAGCACTTTTACCATGCCGTTCATCGCGATGCCCGCCCCCTCTACAATGGCGGCGGCCTGTTCGTCTATTTCCTCCTGGATGATCTGGAATTTCCGCCGTTTCGCGACCGGCGCGGATATCTCCTTCCTGGTCTGGGCGTAACGCTTCCCCCAATCGCCCCTGGGGGCAAGATTCTCATCGAAGCGCCCAATCATATCGTCAAGCTTTATAAGCTCGTTGTAATTTTCCGTGTACTCCAGCTTGTTATCCTTTTTGTAGAATTCCCCGTCAATAAGCACGGTCCGCAGGAACGGGTTGAGCCCGGTCATAAAAACACTGGAATAAAAAGTAAGGAGAAAGCCAAGGCTTTCCGCGTGAAGCACCGGAAGCCCGTCGGGTTTTGTCTCGGATTCGGCGTTTGCGAGGAACCTGGGTTCCACGCCCTGGAAAAAGCCCGCGCAGGTTTTCTGCAATTCCCGGCGGCGGCGGTTTCCGAAATAGGCAAAGAACGCGGAATCGATATGCCGCTTCCAGTAATCCTTGTAGAGCGCGAACCAGTCTTCTCCCCCGGAAATAGTCTTTGGAGCCAGGGATATGTCCCTGGCGGCAATGCGGGCAACCAGGGCAAGGGGGATTTTCCGGTTAAAGTCCCGGATAGCGGCAATAGAAGTTTCCGCCTGGGTAAGGAGTTTTTGGGTTTCCGACTGTACGTCCGCCCCGGCGCCCTGTTCCTGGAGGATAAAAATAAAAAGCGATTCAAGCAGACTCATGGGAGGGCATTCTTTCAGGGAAAAGAGGATATTGTTCAGGCTGACAAGGGCGTCCCGCACAATAACGGCCCTACAGGCCATGCCGCCGAACCCGGCGTTGTTTGTAAAAGCCATAATAAAGCGGTCATAGAGAAAGGAAGAAAGTTCTCTAAGGCAGCTCAGGGACCGGGCGGCGGCGTACATCCTGCCCCGCTGTTCTTCGGAGATCGCCTGGATAGCCTCCTCAAATTCCTTTTGCGCAAGCTGCCTCAAGGCCGATTCCGGCAGCCCGGGATGCTTGTCCGCGATAATGGCGGGGTCTGTTTCGGAAACCAGCCGGGAATGGATTTCTTCCATTTCAAGGGACCCCAGAAACCCGTAAAAAGCCCCCTTGTCGCGGCTGAAGCCCGTATCCAGGGCCGAGTAGAAAAAACGGGAATTAGCCTTGAGCCTGCCGATCGCCTCGTAGAACTGGGGGAGCAGGTACCCCGACGCGCTGTAAAATCCGGGGGCCTTTGTTTCCGCCTCCTTGCCAAGTTTGACAAGCTCCCTGTTTTTAAAAACCGCGAGGGGGCTCTGGGATTTGAAAAGCCCCAGGATGTAGTACCAGATACGCAAAAATATGGAAAGTTTTGAAAAACGCCGTTCCGCGTCCTCCTCAAAATTCGAATCATCCGTATCCTGGTACAGGGGGTCCTGCGAAATAAGCGACAGGCTTTTAAGCTTTTCAAGCAGTTCTTTCCGTTCCGTCAGGGACAAGCTGGAGGCCAGCCTGCTCATAGTCCCAGCTTCTTCCATAATATCAATAATATGCCCTGGGGGGAGAGCGGTCAACGGCCGGCATTCGGGCCTCGCGAAAAAGCTAATCTTTTGTTTACCCTGTCCGATATACAAAATAAGGGGACAGTTTAACTATGGTCGGCGGCATACTGCGGACATCAGCTTTTCCAACCATTGGCTACGCGATCAACGCGTCGGCGGGCGGAAAAATGTCCCTGCCCGTCGCCCCCTCGGCCTATATTTATTCCCATTTCCGCCATGTTTCCGGTGTTCCCGCACCTGAAGGCAGCAGGGGCGTAGCCATCAGCAAACTCAAGATTCTGGACGTACTTATCGAACAGCTCGCCCGGATCAAAAAGAATCCCGATACCGGGCTTACCGCGGACGCCCCTTCCGACGAACAACTCGATGTTCTCATCAAGCACTACGAATCCCAGATCCGGGCGGCCCAGGCAGCCAATACCGCCATGCCCTATAACCCCGCGCCCCCGTCCTCCGCCGGGGCATTGCTCAGCCTTAGCGCCTGAAAGGACGCCCGGCATTACCGGCTCGCCATCGAATCATCAGGCGCGATACGCCTAACGCCTCGCGCGAAAGCCCAGGCATAAAATGCAAACGCCGAACGCCGTAGTGTATCATTCAAAAATCTGACCGAACGCTTGACACATCCTGTCTGCGGGTTTATTATATATTGTTAATGGGAGCGTGATCGTTTCTGCTTTTTCTCCGGCAAGGCTCCAAATAGCCTTTTGTCGTTGGGCTTTCGGCCCGATATCCCGCAACAAGCCCCCTTTCCGGACGATTTAAAAAATAATTTTAGTTAAAAGAACGCCTGCAAAATACCGGCCCGCGTTGCCTGGGTTGAGGCAGACAGTTCTATTCTTTTTTTACGGAGGCAAAAATGATCGAAGGAAGTGCTGATACCAAGATCACCGGAAAACTTAAGTACGGCATGGTCGGAGGCGGCCAGGGCGCTTTTATCGGCGATGTGCATCGTAAATCCATCGCGCTGGACGGGTTTGCGGAAATCGCGGCGGGCTGTTTTTCCCGTTCCCCGGAAAATACCCTGGCTACGGGGAAGAGTCTGGGGATTGCCCCGGAGCGGCTTTATAAAACCTATGAGGAAATGGCCGAGGAGGAATCCAAACGGCCCGACAGGATCGATTTTGCGGTAATAGTTACCCCCAACGCGGGCCATTATCCCGCCGCCAGGGCTTTTCTAAGCCGGGGTATTCCGGTAGTGTGCGACAAGCCGCTTACCATTGAAACTTCGGAAGCCCAGGAGCTGGCGGACCTGGCAAAGAAAAATAACCTTTTGTTTATGGTGACCTATACCTATACCGGGAACGCCACGATAAAACACGCCCGGGAGCTGATCAAACAGGGGGAAATCGGGGAGATCAAGTTTATCAACGCCGAATACCCCCAGGAATGGCTTTTGGCGCCGGCGGAAAAACAGGGGAGCAAGCAGGCCGAATGGCGGACGGATCCAAAGCTGGCGGGAAAATCCAACAGCGTGGGCGACCTCGGCTCCCATGTGGAAAATATGATCTCCTATGTTACGGGGCTGCGGATCAAATCGATACTGGCAAGGCTCGACAAGATAGGCCCGGGGCGGGTCCTGGACGACAACGCCTCCGTCATGCTGGAATACGAGGGGGGCGCGAAAGGGCTTTTCTGGACCAGCCAAATCGCCGCCGGTTATGACAACGCCTTCCGTTTCAGGATATTCGGTACCAAGGGCGCTATCCAGTGGAACGAGGAACAGTCCAACTATCTGGAAATTTTCCGCTTTGGCCAGCCCAACGCGGTGCTGTCACGGGGCAAGGACCCCTTCTACCCCCACGCGCAGTCCTTCTCCAGGGTTCCGGCGGGCCATCCCGAAGGGTATTTCGAGGCGCTGGCGAATATCTACAAAACCTACATAGGCGCCCTGATTAAGCAAAAGGCCGGGGAGGCGCTGGCTCCGGAAGACCTGGATTTCCCGGGCGCGGAAATGGGCCTGGACGGCGTCAAATTTATCGGCAAATGCGTGGAAAGTTCCCAGAAGGGATCTGTCTGGGTCGATTTTTAACGGACACAGGCAGGGCGGGAAATAATGGAAGGGCCGGGCTCCTGTCATTGCCCAAGCCCTTCTATTCCGTTTCCCGGCCCGTTTTGAAATTGTATTTTGAAATTATTATAAGATCATTAAGACTATATTGAGGAGTTTTTTATGGCACGACCTGTTACTATTTTTACCGGGCAATGGGCGGACCTGCCCTTTGACGTAGTTTGCGGAAAGGTAAAGTCCTTCGGCTACGACGGGGTGGAGATCGCCTGCTGGGGGGATCACCTGGAT